>NZ_JPQO01000022.1 GCF_000773685.1 Acinetobacter sp. HR7
TAATCTCTTAATGATCGTCTTCATGCTTCGTCAGCATCAAGCTAGGTCGGCTATATTACGCTTTCTAAAATGAAAGTCAACATGTAATGTAAATTATTTTTAAACTTTCTTTCTAAAACTCAACTTAACCATTTTATGCTAAGTTACTGTTTTATCAGAAGTTTTAATTAACATCACCGCCGATGGATGTGCATTCTACAGCATTTCAGAGGGCTTGCAATACCTTTTTCAAAACTCTTGAATCGGGTGTTTATTTTCTAATCCAAAAAATTTATAAATTACTGTTTTATTTATAAAAATTATTTTAAGAAAAATATTCATTATTTTATTTAGAAATACACATTTGGAATAAGCTATTGAATTTAATTATTTTTATCTCATTAAAAACAAGAAAAGCAGAGCCTAAGCCCTGCTTTTCGTTTTCAATTTAGTCAAATCAGAATTTCATACTGACACGCGCCCAGTAATTTCGTCCGATATTGTTAAATTGTTCTGTCGCTGCTAATCCAACTCCAGCATTGCCCATTTTATTTAAATGTTCGGTGTAGGTTCGATCCAGCACGTTATCAATACCTACGGATAAATCCACACTGTCATTGACATGATAAGTACCGTTTAAAGCCAGCGTACCAAAACCGGCACTCTTCTTATTGTCATAGCCAACAATATTGCCTTCACGTTCACTAATACGGCTTTGACCATCTACAATGCGCCAATACGCACCCAAGGTATAACGGTCTTGGACATAACGCAGGTTGATGCGTCCTTCCAAAGGTGAAATCTGTGGCAACGGCGTATTATCCGTAGTATTTTCACCCCATGCATACATTGCACTGACGTCCGCCTGAATTGCATCAGTAAACTGATAACCAATACCGGCTTCTGCACCAGCAATGGTTGCATCCACATTACGGGTATGTGCCTCTAGCATTCCCATATCACCTGTTGGCAAATAAGTGGTGAGGATGTAATCCTGAATGAGTCCTGCATAAGCGGATGCCCAGGAGTTGAATTTTCCATGTGCATGCTGATAACCAAGATCAAGCTGTAATGTCTTTTCGGTATCAATATTTTTAAAGGTATTTGGCTGCCCATTACCTGATTTTGGGCTGAACAATTCCCAATAATCCGGCATACGTTCCACATACCCTAATCCGATATAGGTCTTACCATCATCATGTTCTGGATGATGGTTTTCAAAACGGAAGAACACACTTGGCAGTGTTTCTTTACGTTCCTGATTTGACTGAACAGCGTCAACTTTAACCTGATCCAAACGCAAGCCCGACACCAGTTTATTGTTGTCACTGACTTGATAACTCAATTCACCAAAACCACCAATTGACTGGAATTCCATATCTTTAGTCCGTGGTTGATTTTGATAAGGCATCATTGGACTGCCATTCCGTTTAGAGTGCTCGTTATTCTGGGTATCGACACCGGTAATCAGCTGTAACTTATCCCATTCATTGGTTATAGCCACACGTGCATTTAAGGTTTTACGACTAACATTGGTTGCCATTTCCATCATTGGCGCTGGTCGTAAACTATAGTTATCCATGACATGGTCGTTATAGTTATAGTTCACTTGCGCTTCAATTTTCTTAATCGCATCAGTGACATTTTTCTTTTCGACACGCAGACCTAGGCTTTCACGGGCAAACTTGGAACCATCCATCATCCGGCCTGCATAAACTGCCTCTCCATCTGCCTTGCCACCGGTCAGTTCCACCCAGGTATCTACATCCGGCGTCCAGCCTAGTGCAAGATCTGCATTCCAGCGCTCCCAATCCGATGGCACAGTTCTGCCATCACCATCCTGATAACTGTCCGATACAGAACGATTGGTGTTGAGACGGATATATTTGTTTTCATCACCAACTGCAGCTTCAATATTTTGATCCAGACGACCATAGGAACCCATCAGCACACTGGCCTGACCACGGTATTTTTTATCCTGATCAAACTGTTCTGGGCTACGCTCAAAAATTACCGTCGCAGCTGAACCGGTATTGGCGTACTGAACCGTTTGCGGACCTTTAATCACTGAAATACGATCATAGCTTTCTGGCGAAATATAAGAGGTAGGAGAATCCATCCGGCTTGGACAGGCACCGAGGTTTTCTGTGCCATCGGTCAGGATTTTAATGCGTGAACCAAACATGCCACGGAAGGTCACATCGCCATTGGTACCTGCACCGCTATTAACCGAACTAAAGCCAACAATGCTTTGCAAATAATCGGCACCATCGGTTGCCGGTACAGGCTGAATTGGCTGTTTTGGATCGGCACGAACAATCAGGCCATTGGCATCATTACCGGCAGCCGAAGTCACCACAATCGGTGCCATCGTCTGCACAGGGATATGTTCATTTGCCATCACTGCTGATGAATAACTGGCAACACAAACCGCAGCCGCAAGTGGCTGTAGAAAAAATTGAGGCTGAGCCATTTTCTATCTCACTGAATACATAAATTGAACACGGCCTAAGTCATTCAAGACCCAAGCAAAAACAACGTGGATTTATGCAAACAGTGGTGGTGCCCTACCCTGCGGCAGCAGGAACAGTTGCTGCAGTACAAACCAGACATGACTATAGGCACGTTTAAAGGCAATCAGTCGAACCTGAATCCGATCCAGAACTTCTTTGACGTCCAGTTCAGGTGGCAAAACCAGATTGCCATAGACGGTACAGTATTGACACTGATGACTGGCATCGTGTTCATGTTCAGCGGGGTCTGAGGACATGACATGCTGGGGTTCAGCGCTATGGCGGGAATGATGTTCGGAATGAACAGAAGATTTTAATAAAAGTGCACGCGTGATGGTCTCACAGACCGGAGCAATCTGGTATTGCTTCGGCAGCAACGGCTGTAAAAATACAGCGATCTGCAAGAACACGGCTGCAAAGGAAAGCAGCAGCCCACTACGTATCACCATAGGAGAAAGGCAAATAAAAATTTGTCACTGCCGAGTATAACAAAGCCCAGTCGAAACTGGGCTTACAAAATGCATCAAGGCGACGAATTTCTTAGCGTTTTACCGCAACTTTGGCTTTCTCGCGTTGGCGTTGTGCTTTTTCAATTTTTTCACGGGCACGTTGGCGTTTTAGTGGCGACAAATAATCCACGAAAAGTTTACCATTCAGGTGGTCCATTTCATGCTGGATACATACTGCCAGCAGGCCATCGGCCTCAATCTCAAATGCTTGACCTTCAAGATTAATTGCTTGAATTTTTACACGTGACGGACGCTCAACTTTATCGTATATTTGAGGAACTGATAGACAGCCTTCTTCGTATGGCTGTGTTTCTTCAGTCAATGGTGTAATTTTGGGGTTAATGAACACCATGGGTTGATCTTTATTTTCAGATAAGTCCATGACAATCAGCTGAATATGACGATCGACTTGTGTCGCGGCTAAACCAATGCCTGGCGCTTCATACATGGTTTCAAACATATCTGCAGCGAGCTGACGAATTTCATCAGTAACTTCTTCGACTGGTTGTGCAATGGTACGAAGACGGGGATCAGGGAAACTTAAAATAGGTAATAAGGCCATACTGCGTCCTCAATTATGCCATTGATCAAAAAACCAAATGAAGGGAATGCTTCATTAAAAAATTGTGTGTAAGATCGTTATTATAACGCAACTTACATACATAATTTTAGGAATTATGATAATGAAAAAGGTTTTGAAGGGCATGCCATCTTTTAGTGCCTTGGGGTTTAAAAATCAGATGCTCGCACTCGCCGTGTGTGTGGGTGTCAGTATGGGGACTATTTCAACCGCAGACGCAGCAATCGCGCGTAATGTGAACCCACCGAGCCTAAAGGCTTCTGCACCGAACGTGTATGTGGTGAAAAAAGGTGACACATTATGGGATATTTCCAAACGTTTCCTAAAGAATCCAGTGCGCTGGCCAGAAATCTGGGCAGGCAATAAACATGTGAAAAATCCACACTGGATTTTCCCGGGTGACCGCCTGTTGATGTGTGACTATCAGGGCCGTCCAATCATTGGCAAAGATGAAGGTGATGGCTGTACCGGTATCATCAACCGCTACCTCGGCACAGACAAGTTACAGCCACAAGTACGTGTTGAGTCTCTGAACAATACTATTCCTTTGATTCCTTTAGCGCATATCCAGCAATGGCTGGAACGCTATACTGTTCTGCCTGCAGATTCTGTTGAAGGCACACCTTATATCCTCGGTACAGCCGATCAGCGCGTACTGGCAGGTAAAGGCCAGAAAGTGTATGCACGTGGTAATGGCCTGCAAGTGGGTCAACGCTATGCGGTTTACCGTGAAGCTGAGCCATATGTCTTCACCGATGCCAACGGTAAGAAATACACCGCTGCACTTGAACTACAACAAGTCGCTTCCGGTATTGCAGTACGTGGTGAAGGCGATGTCACTACCCTGGAATTAACCGACAGCTACAATGCCGAAGTGCGTCGTGGTGACCGTGTTCTACCAGAATACGATCCAATGCTGCCTACCCTGTTCTATCCGGTGAATGCAGAAAACGTGACTAACGGTGGTCAGATCGTCCGTGTCCTTGGTTCGATTGGTACCGCAGCGCGTCATAGTGTCGTAACGATTGACCGCGGTACAGCACACGGCGTGCAGTCTGGTCATGTGTTCAGTGTAAACCAGCAAGGTGAAATCGTGACTGATCCGAAAACCAAAGAGCGCGTGCAGCTTCCAGGTGAGCGTATTGGTAACGTGATGGTCTTCAAAACCTTTGACCAGCTGAGCTACGCCTACGTCTTGGATAGCGAACTGCCAATCAAGGTTGGTGCAAGCATTCAGCCACCACTGCTGGATGAATAATCTGTAAGTAATTCCGGATGATGCTGTTCGCAGCATCATCTCCCATTTCAAAATTTAGAATAAACGCCAATCTCAACTT
>NZ_JPQO01000023.1 GCF_000773685.1 Acinetobacter sp. HR7
TAGGTTTGTGCAACAAAGCCTATGAGAACTATAATACTTGAAATTTCTTATATGAAAAGTTGGTTACCTCTAAGATAAGAAATCTAAAATTTACCAATCATGTCGATCTAAGCTAGCATAATGTACCTTTAAAATATGCTAAGTAGATAATCTCCCATGCTGTACCCAATGCTTAAAAAAATCCAGTTTACTCCTTCCCAAGCCAAATGGCAGCTATCCTCAACACAATCTGTGCTGGTACTGGTAGGACTGCAAAATCTTAGGATGAGGGCTGGCATACAAGACAGTGACCTGATGACTCATCTGATCCAGATCAGTAACAAAGCTAAAGCACTGGATATTCCCATTGTTGACCTTTATGGTGATGACTTGATTCAAGGCATGCAGCAATTGGGTGAATATGCCTCAACCCATCCACAACTGATTTTTGCCGGTCAGGTCACACCGATGCTGAAACAGATTCTGCCGCATCTGCAAAGTGTGACTGAACAAATCTGTGTCATTGATGATGCGATTGTGTTACCAAATCAGGAACAACATATCCAATGGATTGATAACATTTCGGCACAAGGTTTGCATCATATGAACAGCTATAGCCTGACCCGGTTATGGAACCTGAGCGCGCCATCGGAATATGTATTGTCGACTAAAGTATTATGCTTGCGGTAGCAGAACAGCTGGATATGGACGCCCTGGAAATCGATCCAAATGTTGACCTCAGTCAGTATGGACTGGACTCGGTTGCAGTGGTGAGTCTGGTTGGTGTATGGCGTGCCAACGGTGCCAATGTGCGTTATGAAGATGTCTATGCACATCCCACATTACATGAATTGGTCAGCTTCGTACTGCAATCGGTGGGCTGATAAGTACTAATTGGGCAATTTTCTTAACATAATCGGAAATTTCATCGGCAATTAAAGAAAACGACATTGTAATTCTGTGCCAAGCTTTCTATTATTGCCGCCTTGTTTTTCGCGATCAGCCAGGGATTGAACCTTGAGTAATTTTCTAACCGAACATCTGATACATCGTGATGACGATTTTATGGTCATTCATAAACCAGCAGGTTTGCTCACGGTTCCCGGTAAAACAGAAGATTTGCAAGATTGCCTTATTAACAGATTAATAGAATTAGAGCCTAAAACACTCCTTATTCATCGTCTCGATCGGGACACTTCCGGAATTTTGGTTTTCGCCCTGACCCGAGAAGCACAAAAAATTATCTCCCGCCAATTTCAGGATCGCCAAACCGATAAAACCTATCAGGCCATTGTCGCAGGGACATTAGAAGGCGAAGGTACGGTTGATGTACCCGTCATTTACGATCCAAGCCGTCCGCCATTACATATTGCTGAACCGAATCATAACAAGCCAGCATTAACGCATTGGCAGGCCGTAGAACATTTTGAAATTCAGGGACAGCCGGTCACGCGCGTAAAACTAACCCCGATTACCGGACGTTCGCATCAGTTGCGTGTACATATGCAATATTTAGGTCATCCGATTATTGGTGATACTTTATATGCGACAGCGGAACAGCAACAGCTGATGCCGCGACTTTGCCTGCACGCAGAGCAGCTGAGCTTTATTCATCCTAAAAATGCAGAAAAAATCGAGTTTTACTGCCCGGTACCATTCTAGGAAATACTTGGTTAATCATCGTGATTCATGCCCACTTTTGGTGGGCTTTATGTCAAAATATATTGCTTAAAGGTGTGAAATTTTGCTCAAATGACCTGTTGTGTTTGAGCATGATCTTTGCAGTCTTGAACTTAAGATAAAGGTGGAAAAATTGCAGCAGTTTGCTATTGGTCAACGTTGGTTATCAGATACTGAAACAGAACTCGGTCTGGGGGTTCTCATTGATGTTGATGAGCGATCGGTCAGCATTTTATTCCCGAAAAGCGACGAAACTCGTGTCTATGCGCGTAGCAATGCACCTTTGTCTCGCATCATTTTCAATGCCAATGATGAGCTGCAAGATCAGGAAGGTAACACTTGGACAGTTGAATCCGTTGAAGACCGTAATGGCGTAGTGCGCTATCACGTGGTGCGTACCTTGGAAGATGGTAGTGAAGAACGCAAAGCACTTAATGAAACTCGTGTCGGAGCAACTATTCAGTTGTCCAAACCGCTCGACCGTTTATTAGCAAGCCAGATCGATTATAAAGAATGGTATGACCTGCGTATTGAAGCGATGCTGATGCAGGCCAATATGCAAAACAGCCCGCTGCGTGGCCTGATTGGTTCACGTGTTGGCCTGATTCCGCACCAGCTGTATATCGCGCATGAAGTCGGTCAGCGTTTTGCACCGCGTGTACTTTTAGCCGATGAAGTTGGTTTGGGTAAAACCATCGAAGCGGGCCTGATTATCCACCAGCAACTGAAAACAGGCCGTTCTGAACGTGTGCTGATCCTGGTACCAGATTCACTGCAATATCAGTGGATGATTGAAATGCGCCGTCGTTTCAATCTGGAATTCTCACTGTTTGATCTGACCCGTACCGCATCAATCAAAGAACATGATCCTGATTTAAATCCGTTCCTGACTGAACAGCGTATTATTGCTTCGATTGACTTGATGATTGACCACGAAGACCTGCGCGAGCAGGCATTAGAAGCTGGTTTTGATCTTCTGGTGGTCGATGAAGCACATCACCTGATGTGGAGCGAGGAAGAGGGCGGTAATGACCGTTACGATCTGGTTGAAGAAATCGCTGAAAAAACGCCGGGCGTACTTCTATTAACTGCGACACCAGAACAGCTGGGCGTGGAGTCGCATTTTGCACGTCTGCGTCTGCTTGATCCGCAACGTTTTAATTCTTTAGATCGCTTCCTGGATGAAGAAGCACAATATCAGCAGACTGCAAAAATCGCTGAAGTGCTGATGTCTGATATGCCACTTGAAGAAGGGCATTTGACTGCGCTGAAAGGTCTGCTCGGCCATGAAGTGGAAGATACGCCAGAGCAACGTTTCCGTGCGATTCACGAAATTCTGGACCGTCATGGTACAGGTCGTATTCTGTTCCGTAATACCCGTGAAGCGATTCAAGGTTTCCCTGGCCGTGACTGCCAGCCAGCGCCACTGCCAGCACCAGCAGGCTGGTCAATGGATGGCAAGCTGCGTGAACAGATGTGGCCAGAAGAATCCCAGCTGGATGGCTCATGGATGGAAACCGATCCACGTGTGCCTTGGCTGATGGAAAAACTGCGTACCGATCTGAAACACAAAAAAGTATTGCTGATTGCTCGTAGTGGTCCGGTGGTGGAAGTATTGGAAAATGCTTTACGTCTGCATGCAGGTATCCGTACAGCGATGTTCCATGAAGGCATGAGTCTGCTGGAACGTGACCAGGCAGCAGCATATTTCGCTGAAGAATCTTATGGTGCACAGATTCTACTGTGTTCTGAAATTGGTTCCGAAGGCCGTAACTTCCAGTTTGCTTCTGACCTGATCCTGTTTGATCTTCCAGCCAATCCGGACGTACTGGAACAGCGTATTGGTCGTCTGGACCGTATCGGTCAGCAAAACCGGATCCAGATTCATGTGCCTTATCTGGTCGGTACTGCGCAGGAGCGTATGTTCCGCTGGTATAACGAAGCGCTAAACATTTTCAGCAATATTTCGCCAACAGCGCAAACCTTGCAGGAAAACTTTATTGTTGAACTGAAAGACTGTTTATTGGCAGACAAAGGTCAGCAATTTGAAGACCTGCTGGAAGAAGTGACCGTACAGCGTCAGGCACTGGAAGCCGAATTGCAGGAAGGTCGTGACCGTCTGCTGGAGTACAATTCTTGTCGTCCAATGGTGGCACAGGAAATCGTCAATGCGCTGGAAGACTATGACGATAACACCACTTTGCCAATGTTTATGAAGCGTTTTATGGCGTCAACCAACATTGATTTTGATGAGCAAAGTAATGGTACCGTGATCATCAAGCCAACCGATCAGATGCAGGTTCAAGGTTTGACTTTAGATGAAGAAGGCATGACCGCGACTTTCTATCGCGATCAGGCACAAATCCGTGAAGATGCACAATACCTGACCCTTGAGCATCCATTCACTGAATCTGTGATGGAAATGATCAATACCCAAGGCTTTGGTAGCACCAACGTGGCGGTATTAAAGTCAGCGGCATTGCCACAAGGTTCTGTACTGTTAGAAGTGTGGTTCAAAGTGGATGTGGTAGCGCCAAAAGCATTGAACCTGCCAGCAAGTTTGCCACAACAATTGATTCGTGTATTGCTGAGTGAAAAAGGTCAGGACCTATCACAAAAAATTGCACCAGAAATCCTGAAACCATATCTGCATCATTTGGATGGCAATAGCTGCCGTCAGGTGGTGAAAGCACGCCGTGAAGTGATTGAAGCACGTTACCAGCAGGCGCTGGAGCTGGCGCGTTCAGCATTGCCACAATTTAAAGAGCAGGCCAAAGAAGCTTATGGCAGCAAATGGCAATATGAGATTGACCGGCTGACTTATCTGAAACAGTTCAACCCAAGCATCCGTGAAGATGAAATTGCACGTCTGCAAAAATTGCAGAAAGAAGGTTTGAGTCTGCTAGATGGCCTAGCTGTGACACCAGAAGCAATTCAGGTGATGGTCGTAGTCAAACCATAATCATTGTTTAATTTATAAAAAGCAGCTTTCGGGCTGCTTTTTTTATTACCGCTTTAATGGAAATTATTCAGGGAGTTTTAGCTTTTACTTTGTATCCAGTGACTTGAAAGTCATGTGCTAGAAGATTTTATCCTGAATGTGTTCAAGTTTTCGCGTTAAGCTGACTAACATCAAGGATTGAAGATTCACATAACTATATGAAGCCAGCGCTCCATTTTACCCATGCCAATGGCATTCCATCTACTACATATCACATATTTTTAAACTACTTTGAGGATGAATATAACGTTAAGAGTATTCCCTTGATCGGTATGAATCCTCGTTATCCAATTACCAAGGACTGGCGTTATCTGGTGGATGAGGTGATTGCTGATATTGAACAACAGTTTCCTCATCAGCAGGTAATTGGATTAGGACATTCTTTTGGCGGGCTAGTTACTATGATGGCGGCTTATAAAAAGCCAGCGTTATTCTCCAAGCTGATCATTATGGATCCGCCCTTTGTAATTGGGAAAAACAGTGCCATATTTGAAGTGATCAAGGCGCTGAATCTAAAGAGTGTTGATCGCTATACGCCAGCGGGGGTGACCTTGAAACGTAAAGATCATTGGTCTTCACGTGAGGAAGCCATGGAGACTTTGCGTAATAACCGACTGTTTCGGAGTTTTGATGAGCAATGTTTTCTGGATTATATCGACAGCGGCATTGTGGATGATCCCAAACGGGGTGGCGTGACTTTACGAATTCCCAAACGGGTGGAAGCCGAAATTTTTCGTACTGTTACAGCCTGGTGGTGGCGGACGCCGCGTAAGCCACCTCAAGTCCCGATTCATTTAATTACCGCTGAACAGAGTCCGTTTTATCAGCAAGGCTTGCCACAGGGATTAAAGAAAATTTATCAGATTGATTATTCAGTACTTCCAGGTGGGCATATGTTTCCACTAGAACAGCCGGAAATGGTGGCAGAGTTTGTGAAAACCAAACTAAAAATGCTCTAATAGCAGGCATTAAAAAAGAGATGACCAGCATCTCTTTTTTATTTGGAATTGTTTCAGCTTAGCGAATTTGAGACTGATCCAGATGACGGGCACCTTCCAAGATCATTCGAATCATGATCATGGTCTGTTCGGCAATTTCCTTGCGCTGATCTGGTGGCATATCAATCACTTTGGCACCCATATTGAATACCAACTGGGTAATGGCCTTGGCGGCAATATCTGGGTAAAGTAGACGGCTTTTGTTGACTTTTTCTAGACGGACCAGATCTTCCTGCAGTTCTTGCTGAAAATATTGCAACTGACGTTCCACCGCCTGTTTATAGGACTGCGATCCCGTATAACCTTCACGCAGCAACAGGCTTAGGTTACCTTCGTCAGCATCCAGCTGGGCAATAAACACTTCAACAGAGCTGCGAATAATACTGTTCTGCTTGGAAGCTTTTAGGCGTGATTCATTCAGGATTTTACGCAGTACCAGACCGGCACGGTCAATCAGTTCAATCGCGAGTTCATCAATATCTTTAAAGTGGCGATAGAAACTGTTAGGTGCAATGCCTGCTTCGCGGGCAACTTCACGTAGGCTTAAAGAGGCAATGCTTTTTTGTGGCCCAATCAGATTCAGCGCGGCCTGGAACAGTTCTTCTTTGGTAATGGTGGCCTTCCGACCCACACTGCGTACAGTGATCGGTTCATCAATGCTTTTTGATTCGAGTAGGGAAGCGTCACTGCTTATTTTCATTGAAGACTCATTCTAGGGTGGAATAAAGGCATTATCTCATTATAGCGAAGCCCGCGAAACTGTGAAACAGATAGATACAATACAGGTGTATATACAAATATATATACATGTGTATAATAATTCAAAAGCTCACAAGGTATCTCTCAAGATGCAGGCACTCGCAAAACGTAAATCGCCAATCGATTTCTTTAAAGAAAGCGTTATTGATCAATATGCGATTAATTTCTGGATGCAGAAACTCAACCCAATCTGGTCGGTGAACCAGGCGCTGGGCAAGATCGTGCAAAAAGAAAATGCGGCTCAGGACATGGTTAGCCTGAAAATTCAGGTCAATCGTCTGTTCAAGTTTGGCGAGGCGGGGCAACATCACCCGGTATTCGTGGTAGTGAATGGGATTCGCTACGAGCGTAGCTATAGTCTGACTCAGGTAAATGCGCAACACGTATTGCTGACCATCAAAAAAGTGGATGGCGGTAAGGTGAGTAACTGGGCTACTGATATTGCCCAAGTGGATGATGTGATCGAATTCGGTCAGCCATTTGGGGATATGACTTTAGCCAATGATATCGCACCTTTAGTTTTGCTGGCTGCAGGTAGTGGTATCACACCAATGCTGAGTCTGCTTGAAGCATTAGAGAAAAGCGGCGAGTTTGCTCAACAACCGGTTCAACTGCTGTATTGGGTGAAACATTATCAGGACGTGGCTTTCAAACAGCGTTTTGAAACGCTTGCTGCAAAATATCCGAATTTCACTTTTAAAGTATTTGCAACTCAAGAACAGCCTGCGGCTGAACGCCTGAATGCAAGCCATCTTGCTGATCTGCAAAATCTGGAACAATCGACTGTCTATGCCTGCGGTCCATCCGGTTTTGTGGCTCAGGCGGAAAACCTATGTGCTCAAGCCAAAGTATTCAAATCTGAAGCCTTCAGTATGAGCCTGACAGACAACACTGAAACTGGCTTTGTGAATGTCACTCTGACCCAATCCAATAAAGTGGTCAGCATTCCAAAAGGCCAGTCGATTCTGGTGAGCTTGGAACAGCAAAACATTAAACCGAACCACGGTTGCCGCATGGGGATCTGCAATAAATGCGCCTGCAATAAAGTGGAAGGTTCTACCAAGAATTTAGTCAATGGGGCACAAAATAAAGAACCAGGAAATCTCCTGAAAATTTGTGTGAATTCAGCGCAGACTGACCTTGTCATCGATCTATAAGCGAGTTGAATCCTATGAATATGCCGGTAAAACTTCAATATTTTAAAAATCCGAAAAACCGCGAACTGACCCAGGCTGAACTGGATGAACTTGCTCGTGAACTCGATGCCATCAAGCAGGAAGTGCTGGATGACCTGGGCGAGAAAGATGCCAAATATATCCGTCGCGTCTATTCTGCCATTCGTTATTCTTCAATTGCTGGTCGTGCATTGTTATTTGCTGGCTGGTTCCCGCCAGCATGGCTGTTAGGTACAGGTCTGCTCGGTTTTGCCAAGATCATGGAAAATATGGAGCTGGGTCATAACGTCATGCACGGTCAATATGACTGGATGAACGATCCTAAGCTGAATGGCCAGACTTATGAGTGGGACATTGTCGGTACCTCTGATAACTGGCGTCAAACCCACAACTTCAAGCACCATACTTATACCAATATCAAAGGTATGGATGATGATATTGGTTATGGTCTGGTGCGTCTATTCCCGGAACAACGCTGGAAACCGTTCTACCTGTTCCAGCCGATTTACAGTATTCCATTCTGTCTGTTATTCCAGTGGGGTGTAGCAATCCAAAACCTTGAACTGGGTAAATATTTCAAAGGTCGTAAAACCAAAGAGCAGACCAAAGAAGAGTGGAAACCAATGCAGCGCAAGATTACCCGTCAGCTGTTCAAGGATTATGTATTCTTCCCGTTAATCGCAGGCCCGGCGGCACTTCCAGTATTCACGGGTAACCTGGTAGCGAATGGTATCCGTAATATCTGGACTTTCAGTATTATTTTCTGTGGCCACTTTACCAAAGATGTAGAAGTGTTCCCGAAATCTGTACTGGAAAATGAAAGCCGTGGTCACTGGTATATGCGCCAGATTCGTGGTTCTTCTAACTTGACTGGTTCTGAAGCGTTCCATATTCTGACTGGTCACTTGAGCCACCAGATTGAACACCATTTATATCCAGATATTCCGGCACGTCGCTACCGTCAGATGGGACCAAAAGTGGAAGCAGTCTGTAAGAAATACGGCTTGAACTATAACAATGCCAGCCTGGTAAAACAGTACGGCAGTGTGTTAAAACGTATTGTGAAGTATGCTTTTCCATTTAAAAAATAAGATTGAACAAGTACTAAAAAACCACCTGATTTCGGGTGGTTTTTTATTTTAAAAGGGCTTTGTTGCATAAATATGTAAGCATCTGATTTAAATAAATTTAATTTTGGATTAAAAAATAATCAAAACTTTTAAAATCATATAGTTATGAAATCTTTATGCAACAAAGCCTTTTAAAAGCATTTAATTATTCTTCTATATGGGTATGGCTACGTAAAATTCGAATCAACGCAATATAATTTCCCTTTTTGGCTGCAGAAATCACACGCTCAATTTCTTCTTTGCTCCATTTGTGGCGATGCGCTGCATAAATAAATTTGGATAATAAAACAAAGGGGTTTTCACCATATTTGATATACAGGTTTCTGACCCGTTTGGGAGGGGTGAACAAATTCATTGTAACAATGCCTTAAGATAAATTATTAAGTTGAATTTTTTGAGAATTTATCACATGAAATAGTTTCTTTTTTAAATATATAGACTAAAGTTATAATGTGATATTTATTTAATATTAGACCTCTTGCGAAAGTCGTTATTGCAAGTTCATCCGGTTTACCAGTGCAGCGATTAAGTTAATGCGTAAACCGAATCTTTTTCGTCTATTTCGATAGCGTTCACTTAGTATTCTAAATCTTTTCAATTGACTATTAATATGTTCGATTACAACTCGTATTTTTCCAATCATTTTATTGTAATTTTTCTCAGCATCAAATAAGGGGAAATTCTTCTTTTTCTTTATTGGCATCAATAATTTAAAGCCATCTTGCTCTAACCCATAGTACCCTAAATTTTATCTTGTCCAACCATATAACTATATTGCCCCAGACAAATCATTTCTAAATCTTCCTCACTATTTCCATACGCATAAATCATCTTGAAATCTGCAAGATTGATCGCTTCCATAACTCTTGACTTCTTTTGCATACGACTACAGTCTGGTGTCAGATATCTACCAGTCAATTTTCCATTTTTGATTTCTACTTTTGAACAGATCAATTCTATATTCAAAGCCTTGGCTATCATTTTCAGATACAGATCAATCGTTGCAGAAACCAATACGACTTTATGTCCTAACTGTTGATGTTTCTTTAATTGTTTAAACAAAGCAGGGTCAAGATTCTTTAAAACTTGATTCGTGAATTGCAATGCCAAAGGCTGAATAGCCTTTAGATCACAGCCTTTAAACATAGCGGAATAAAGCTTTGATCGCATGCGAGGGGCAGGATAAAGCTTGAGATAATAAGCCAAAATCCAAGGCAGAACTTTTAAACCACGCCAGACAATATGTCGTTTTTTTAGGACATAAAAAATAAACCCTGTAAAGCTGTCATGCGGATACAGGGTTCCATCGAAGTCAAATAAGGCTAGAGCTTCAGATTTTTGATTTTGCGCATACATGTTTGATAACGGCCATCTACACGGCTGGCAAACCAATTGGTATTGTAATCACGACTGAGTTTAGGCCCGGAAATCACCACTTCAGGCATGATGGCATAGAAGGGTTCTTTACCTGTCTGTTCCTGATAAAGTTTTGCTACACCGCGATAAGTCATGGTATTTTCAAAATCTTTCTCTTTTTCTTTCTTCAAATCAGAACGGATCTGGCGTTCAGTAATGATGAAATTATGCTTGGCAAAGACATTGATCAGCTCACGTTCAGACTGACTTTTCTGAGAGCGGACACTGCCATCTTTGCTATACAGCAATAAATCACCATCCAGATCCAGTTCTGCTTCAGTCAGATTATTCAACATACTCTGGAATGCAGCATTACGGCTAGAATAGCGGCCAGAATTATAGTCAGCAAAGCGGTATAGCGGCTTATCATAGTCTGCCGGATACATCATCAGACGGTGAATTCCGTAATACAGACCACCATACTGGCTATAGAGGTCAGTACGCAGGTCAGCAATGCTGCCACTTTGACGTTTATGATCTTTGGCATAACTGATATGCACCTGCATTGAACCCAGTGTGGTAATTGGGTTCATTTTTTCGCCGATGTTCTGGCCGAACAGTTTCGCTGCACCAGTGAGTGCACTGACATGATATTTTTGCGCCATGAAATCAAAAATTTCACGATAGAGTTCATCTAATTCACGTTCTGTTTTGACCTTACGCATCTGGCTCAGGTAGTTATTATCAGGCGTAGGGTGATTCTTTAATACATCCTCGAAATATCCCGCAACTGTTCCACCAATATTTTCGCCCAGTTTCTCGGTGAATTTTTCTTCCAGACGTTCCTGAACTTCCTTGACCGCTTTATTACCTAAACCCGGTACGGCAGGATCGGCATGGAAATTGGATTCCTGATCGACCACTGCCACAATGGTACAGACATTTTCTTTGGTCTGTGGAATACCCAGTTGTTCAGTGATGTCATAGATGTCTTTGGCCCATGAATCGCGGTTGCTGACGCGTGCAGGAATGGCTTTACGAATCTGATCAGCATCCATGGTTGGCTCATCTGAGGACCACCAGGAACCATTACCACATCCAGCTAAAGTGAGGGAAAGGGCAAGGATAGACCAAGACTTAACAGCAGAAATTGGCTTGAGGGGTTTGTTCATATTGTCTAAATCAGATTCCACAGATGAGCGATCAAGGCAGATGCAGTATACTATGCTCATCAACAAAGTGATGAATTTATATGTATATTGGACCGTATCAACTGTCAAATAATTTGATCGTCGCTCCCATGGCAGGCGTGACTGACCGTCCATTCCGTACACTCTGCAAATATTTTGGCGCAGGTCATGCCGTCAGTGAAATGATGACCTCAGACAAGACTTTGCGCATGAGTAAGAAAAGCCTGTACCGTGCCAACTTTGATGGTGAAATTGCACCGATCTCGGCACAGATTGCCGGTTCCGATCCGCATGACATGGCGGAAGCAGCACGTTATCAGGTCGCGAATGGTGCACAAATTGTTGATATTAATATGGGCTGTCCAGCCAAAAAGGTCTGCAACAAGTTGGCCGGTTCGGCACTGCTCAAAGATGAAGATCTGGTTGCTCGCATACTGGATTCCGTCGTGGCAGCAGTAGATGTACCGGTGACCTTAAAAACCCGTTTGGGTTATCTGAATGGTCAGGAAAATATCATGCGCGTGGCCAAACGTGCTGAAGAAGCCGGTATCGCAGCTCTTGCACTGCATGGCCGTACCCGTGAAGATATGTATCTGAATACGGCACGCTATTCACTGATTAAAGATGTCAAAGCCATGTTGAATATTCCCGTGATTGCGAATGGAGATATCGACAGTCCGGAGAAGGCAAAATATGTGCTGGATTATACTGGTGCCGATGCGGTGATGATTGGTCGTGCAGCGCAAGGTCGTCCTTGGATTTTTCGTGAAATCGCTCATTATTTAAAGACTGGGGAAAAGCTGGCTGCACCAAGCATTGCTGAAGTAAAAGAAGTGCTGTTAGGTCATTTAGCAGAGCTATATGAATTTTATGGAGAATATTCCGGTTGCCGGATCTCACGTAAACATATTGCCTGGTATACCAAAGGTCTGCGTTCCAGCAATGAATTCCGCCAGAATATGTATAAGGTGGAAAATACTGCTGATCAGTACAAGGTGGTAGAAGACTATTTCAATAGCCTGCTAGATCATGGGCAGATCATGAGTGATGTACAAATTGAACAAGTGAATTTGCTGGAAACCACCTGATTTTATCCTTTTGTCACACTTTAATTTTTAAGGCACGGTTATATAAACCGTGCCTTTTTATGTCTGTGTATTAGATCTCTTGCGAAAGTTAA
>NZ_JPQO01000024.1 GCF_000773685.1 Acinetobacter sp. HR7
GTAAATTTAATGGTGGAAGGTCTTGTAAGAGTGCCATATCCACCAAGCGAATCTCAGGGACATCTATTCCGACCATTTTTGCAAGGCTCATCATAGAATATTCATTTAGCGGAACAAAAGCATGTCTGGAAGAAGGAGTTTTGACAATCCAGTCCCCGAGTAGAGATGATTCCGTTGCCTGGACTAGTGTAAAACGCCCATCTTTGGCTTTCATGGAAAACTTCATTTGGACGCCGGCCAAGGAAAACTTATTATCTGTTCGAATCTCTTGCTTTAAAATTTGATCTGGATTCGAGATCTGCAGTTTGAATTTTATTTCATCTGGAATTTCTTCTGGATCTAATGGAGTCGCAATGAGTGCTCCAGGTAAATCATGACCTAAATCTGCCAATAACTGAAATTCATTGTCTATATGTACTTTGAGGCTTTGTGCAATCAGTTCACGTAATGCCCCTTCTGGTAGCAAGTTTGATAGCAAGGGGTGTAAGCGCTGATGTGTAACATAGGTCTTTTCTAAAATTTTATCCGCTTGAGGATACAAGGGGGAAGTTAGCAGGCTCAAGGTCGGACGTTGCTGATCAAAGCGGAAAGAATCTGTAAAAACCAGAATATTTTTTCCGCTCTGAAATCCTGCCAAGTATCCAACGACAGCGTGATGTAATGTTAATTTCAGGACGGCAACAGTATTCATGGTTCCTCTCCTCCGAGAAGACCCTTCCATGGGTTAGTCATTAAGTCATCCTGATCTTCAATAGTGACTTCAATTTCATCATTCAATAATTGTCTAATCAAATGAACCTTATCATCAGGGATGAGCATCAGTTGAGCATTTAATCCTGCCGCGATAATTTCTAAGGTCTCTAATCGAGGGTTACCCTGACTTTCCAGCTTTTGGTATTGCTGTCTTGAAATGCCTGTACGGGATTGCATATCAACTTGCTTTAAGCCCAATTGGGTTCGTCTTTTTTTGATTTGCTGAAGTAAAGACTCATTCATTGTAGACACATTTATTGCTTTTAGGTCATATAAGAAACATATTAGTTTCTTTTTTCTTGAAAAGCAATTTATGATTTTATCATTTCGATCTGCAAAACAGCCTTAGCTACGTAGTGATCTGAAATGACTCTGAAAATACAGTTAAAATTTGCATTCGGACCCGCATCCTTTGTGATGGCCAGTTATTTTGATGCCAAGGAGACCCACACATTTAGAATTTTAAAAGCGGCTTTACGTTTAATTATCTTATGGATTGAAAATTGGGGTAGTGTCAATAGATCTAAAATTATAAAACGATATTATTGTGTGATTGTTCTACAATATAGCCTAGAGCTTTATAACTTTTACTCCTTCTCTGAAACATTTTGACAAATATCGGATGGTTAACATCAACATAATCATATACCTGAACTTCAAATTTACCTTCATTTGATCTATGAATACGCCCAACATATTGAGCCAAAGTGCCTTTCCATGAAATCGGGAATGCCAAGAACAAGGTATCTAAACGAGGAAGATCAAAACCTTCACCAATGTATTTTCCCGTGGCAATCACAACATGAGCATCATCTAAATTTTGTTTTTCTTTTATGTTTTTTGTATGGCTCATACCTCCCTGTAAAATAGATGTTTTATACCCTAAATCATTCAACTTATTTCTAAGATTTTCGGCATGTTTTCTACGTTCAGTTAAAATTAACGGGATCTGACCATTTTGAATACAATGAGAGACATCTTTAATAATGGCATTATTACGTTCTGTATCTTCAGTAAGATGTTGCATCAGCTTTGAAATATGTGGTTTATTTTCGGTACCAAAGAAAATTTCTGGGAATTCACCTTCATAATTTACTTTTATTAATAATTTTTTAAGCTGGGTGTGATTGTTGGATTTTGCTTTGTATACAATAGAACCAGCTTGCATGAAAATAATGGGTTGATGCCCATCTTGACGTTCTGGTGTAGCAGTTAACCCGAGAATGTAGTAGGGACTGACTTCACTGAGAAGAAATTCATAGCTTGGTGCGGATAAATGGTGGCATTCATCTACGATAATTTGTCCGTAATTAAAGGCGATAGGTTTGATTGAATTATTTACACGGTTGATTAGACTTTGATATGTTGCAATGTCAATTTGATTAGATGGTTTGGCTTTTCCACCTTGTATTGTACCAATTTCGACATCGGCTAAAAATGAATGTAATCGTTCTTTCCATTGAGAAATAAGTTCTTTGTTATGAACAATAATGAGTGTATTTGTTTGGCGTTTGGCAATGATAGAGATTGCAGTAACAGTTTTTCCAAAAGCCGTTGGTGCATGTAGAACTCCAACATCGTGTTCAAGGATTTTTTTACATGCCATTTCCTGTTCAGAGGATAATTCGGTAAGTAGATTTATATTGACTAATATGTTGCCTTTAGTACGTTGATCTTTTAGTTTTATTTTAGTATCTTGTTGATTAAGCAAGTGAATTATATCTGTTAGGCATCCTCGTGGTAAACTGAGATATTGTCCTTCAAGGCGGGCACAGCATATGTGTCTTGGAATTCCTGTCGTTGAAAAACGCATTGCTTGTGCTTTAAAAAAACGAGGGTTGGAGAAAGTGGCTAATCTTTTTAATTGAGCTATCAATTGAGAGGGTAATGTCTGAATTGGAATGTGAATCATATTTGCGAATACCAATTCAATAGCGTCTGGACATCCCGCGATCTTTTGATTTTTTTTAGGAATATTTTTTACCCATGGAGCCTCATGGTCAACATCTGTTTGATTCTGTTCGATGAAATTGTAGCCTAGTTCATTCACAATATTATTAACTTCAGAAGAACTCATTAATTCAGTTTGTTGTAAAACAGTCCATGGGTCAGTAAAGGCATTAAAGTTACTGTCAATAAAGGTACTATTTCCTAGCGCTCTTGCGTGCTTTTGTAAGGGTAATGCTATTAAATTTCCAAATCCGCCTGCTGGCATGTGATCTTGATTTGGAAACATACGATCATAAGATTCAAAATCTAGAGCTGGATAAAGTTCCATGGCCTTATCTAGAATACCTGCACCCATTAAGCGAGCTTGCTTAGCTGCAATTGGTTCAGAGAAAAATATCCAAACATGTGCGCCATTACCTGAACGAGAGCGCTCAACCAAAAATGGTATATTTAAAGATAAGCACGCTTCAGAAAATGCAGTTACACAATTTTTCCAATCTGATTTATCAAAATCTACTGCGAGTAACCTACATTGATCTGTTGCTAATAGTGGGTAAATGCCTATAACTTTCTGTCCAGTTAAATGAGAATAAAGAACTTCTTGTGTGATGGGTAATAGTTGACGGCTTTTACAGTCTGAACATTTAATTTGAGGTTTGTAACAAATGCCATGTTTCCACTCATTTGCACAAGCAACAGAATAACCAGATTTTCCACTGCTATTTTCCCAACGATAAGCAAAGGTATCAGTTCGTCCAATAAACCTTTGAGAAAATAATAAAAGTCTTTCTTCTGCTGATAAATAATTCTTATTTTTTTCTTCAAGCGATATAAGTTTTTCTTTTTCTTGATAAAGGCTTTGATATTCATTTTGTAATAATGTGATTTGGTCTAAAATTTGCTGTAATCTAACTGCAATTTCTTTTAACTTATTATTCACTGATTTTTCCTAAAACACAGCTATTACTGTCCTAATATCAAATCTTAAATTAAAGAATTACAATATAATAAATCAATTAATTTTCAAAATATTATACAAAATTATTTATATGCATTAATTTCTTTAAAGTTTTGCTCGAAGACCCTCTAGCAATTGTAAAACAGAGAACAATCCCTGAGCATTTTGAATCTGTTCTACCGGAATGCCATTAGTTAATTTATTTGATGACTTCATGAAATGCTGCATCCAGGTAGCATATCTCCACCCGCCAGAGCATCTAGTGATGTGGTAATACGGATTAAAGTGAGGGCGATTTCTCCCTGTTTTGAAGTGGGATCTAATTCAAGAGAGGTTAAAGTTTTCACCGAATCTATACTGAGTATTAAGGCTAGTTGATCCTGTGCAAGACCAAGTCGTTCAGCAGCAGCTAAAACTGCCTTAGCTAATATCATTTTCTGTTTTGCAGTTTTTTCTGATGTTGTATGCATGACCGATCCCTGTTTCAGACGCTGCTAATTCATAGAGTTTATACTATTTAATTATCGTTGATCAGACACTCAATTTTTACTAAAGATATATTAAGTTTGGCTTTAGATAAGGAAGCAACGGTTAAATTATTTAACCGCATGTAGTGATTTTTAGAGCTTCAACTTGCAGTTCAAGAGATCGAGGTCTGCCAATACAGGCTAGATGTAAGCAAAATTTAAATGCAGCAAGAGCATGACCATCTTTTACTGAATAGAGTTGTAGACGAGGAAACTCTTCCTGAGTTGATGGATGTTTATCTGTTGATGCTTTTGCTAATTTGAAAAGTTGAGGCTGTTGTTTAGCATCTAACTTTGTTTGCAAATCTTGTCCAAGTAAGTGCCAAAATTTGGCAGGAAATAAAGCCTTAACTTGGGAGTAAAAATGTTCGAGTTGATCGATATCCTTCCAGCGATAATGGATACCTGTGTGTGATGCGGTCACTCGATTCAAAAATATATTCAGAACGGATTCAATTTGTGCTGGATTTTTACGAGCTATTTTCTGTAGATGTTCAAAAAAATAAGTCACAGCATGAAGCTCTGCATCAGTATCAAGCATCGCTGGCTTTAAGTGAGTTGAGCTATCAATACTAAATAAACGTGGATTGCTTTTTTGTGATTTGATAGCAGCTAAATTTAGAGCATTTTCATACCAATAATTGACGAGTTCTTCTGGTAAACACATTTTTTGAGATACAGCTTGAGGATCGTTGTGAATCTCTAATTGATTTAAGGTTTCATAAAAGCGTTGAAGTGAAATTTTAGAGTCTTCTGTGCCGGCGAAGAAAGCAAAAAAGTCATGGGGTTGATTTGTTTGTACTGACAGTTCGTTAAGAATGTCAGTCGCATTACTCTGGAGCCAGTTTGTTTGATCGTTCAATAATATCGTTGCTAGAGCGGCCTGATTTTTTTCAAAATTAAAGTCTTTTTCATCTTTTGTTATTTTCAAATTTTTAAACGTTACATTGTAGCCCATGATTTTTTTAGCCAATTCATTTGGCATATCTGGATGATGTTTCAGTAGTTTTTGACCAGCAATGAGATAACTTAAATGAATATAGCTTTTGAATGTTTCAACTGGCTCTATATGTCCTAAGAGATGTGCAATAACAAACCAATGGTTTTGTCCATGTTGATTTTGAAGTAGCTCAGCTCGAATTTTTTGATATTCGTTTTCGCTATAGTCGGTTAGCTTTTGCACAAGTGGTGCATATTCACAGTTCAGTAAAAGCGATAAGTGATTCGCTGCAGTGTGACGAAAAGAGTGAAAGGAGTAATGATGCACTTTAAAGACCTGATTTAATATCAGTTTTAGGGGTACGGTGACAGTGTGTTTATTCAGTTTTTTATTTTCATTCAAGTTGCTGAATAAATATAAACTTTTCTTATTCTCTAAACGTTTTTCAACAACAAAATCGCTAAAGAATTGGTACTCATCATCTTTAAGCAAAGCGTAGGCAGGCACAATCCGTTCCGCACTATCCGTTTTGAGCAGATGTTGATTCCCTTGTTTTTTTGAACCATAAGGTTGAACCCAGATAGAAAATTGATTTAAACCCTCGATATCTTTTACACGTAACCCGAGTATTTCGTTAATACGCATACCAGTACGGTAAGCCAAAATATAAATAATTTTTAATAATTTATAGTGATGGTCTGAGATGGATTGGTCATGTAAGAGCTGATTTAACTTCTTTAATATGACCTGGAAGGCTGTATGACCAATGATGCGTGCACGAGGTCTACTTTGCGATGCAATAAATTCAAGTTCGAAATCTTCTGCTTGAAAAACAATTTGTTGAAAGGTGTGAAAGCGTTTCAACATGCGGATTGTTTGGTCTTTAGATTTTTTAAACTCAGGTCGATCTGCTTCATCAGCAAGTCGTGTATTGCTAATGATTTGTTGATAGATTTTGTTCAGCAGATCATTAATGTCATCGTCGGCATCGAAGTATTGTAAGGCATGAGTTAAAAACGGTTCTGCGATCCGGGTGTAATATGTATAGATTGAACTATCTGCGAGTTTTTGATTGTCTTGAAATGCCTTCGTGTACTGAGTTGTATCAAAATCAAAGGTGGCTGATAATTTTTTTATTTGCTCTGAAGTTGGTAGATAGAGACTGATGAGCCACAAAATAATACGTTTAGAAAACTCATTAAACTGCTCTTGGTAACGCAGGCAAAAATCAATAATGAGTTCAGCAATAGGTTGGTCCGTTGATGATGTGCGAATTATTTTCAGCAAGTTTTTATGAATAAATATCACATTCTCTACTGCTTCAGACGTATTGAGATCTGGTAGGACTTTGGCTGTAGAAGAGACATTTCGTTCGATTTCATCACTTAATTGAGTTTTAAATTTTGGGAATGCAAAGTTTTCAAACTCATGTTCTGATAAACCACACGTGAGTGTGTTTTCTAACAAACATTGTGAAAGGGCAGGATCAACATCTGCATTCTGCAGTTGTAGCCAATTAAAATTGGCATAGTCACGTAAAAACTTAAAAGTCTTTTTGGTGTATGGATGTTTTATTTTTTGAAAAATGAGGTGCAGATACGCATTCACGTCTAGACTGATGTCACGAATTTGTCTTGTATTGAAGTGAATGAGCCAGAGTCGTGTGAGTTGATCTGGAACAAAATTACGTGATTTTCGTATTGTTTTTTCATCAACAAATAGATCGCCATAGCTTGGAGAAAGTGGCTCTAAAAAGATGATATTAAAATCGCAAATTTTTTGGATTTTTTCAGGGTTTTTTAAATGTTCGAGCAAAGCATTTAATGAAGCTGTTTGATTTAATCCACCGTATAACATTGAGCAAAGCAGAATATTTCCAATAATTTCATCATCAGAAAAAGCGGAACTATCTTGAGCAAGAATCCAGTAATCCCACAGTTTTTCGAGGATGATGTCAATTTCATGACCGGCTTGGATCCAATCTAGGGTGAAAATTGGTTCATCGCGTTTCATCTCAAAGGTGAGATAAGGTAGTGGGAGGTCTAGGTTATTACTTTTATTAAGATCTTTGATATATGTTCGGAAGAATTCATGAGCATATTTTTTCCAGGCAAGATTCGGTGCTTTACGTTTAATAAACTCATAAATTGCAGGATAAGCTTGAATTAAGTCTTCATTTGAGAATTTTTGTTCATCAAAGTATTGTCGGAGCTCTTGTTCTGCATCAGCTCGTATGTCCTTTTTAGGCTCATCTCGTTTGAATTGACGTCTATCTTCAGCATAGCGTTTTTTTGGGATTTTTTTATTGAATGATGACATGAACTTCAATCCCGCTAATTTTAAATTGATCTTTCATTTGCTCTAAAACATTTGCAATTTTAGAAAATTGAGATAGTGATAAACTGGAAAAAGGATGTGCTGCTTCTTGTTGCATGAGCTCATGTCCAAAGAGAGCTAAAATTTCAGGTTCAGAAAATTTATGAGTCAAAAATGCACGAGCTGTGTGGCGATGCCAATTTTCATGAGCAAGTCCTAATTCAGGATGGAAATTTTTGACTGTAGAATGACTTAGTGGTTTCCACTTGTTATTTTGAATGATTCCAAGCAAGGGTAACTTACTTGCTTCTATTTGTTGTATAGCATCACTTAAAGCTGGATGACTCATCATGATTTGAGTCGAAAAATATTCTAAAAATTTAAGGAATTTTTTTATCTCTTCAACTAAAAATGAACAAAGTGGGATTAAACGTCCGAATCCATTGCGGCCGCCTGCTTCTTTGTCAGAAACCATCAAAATTTGGCGTTTTAAATTAAAGCTTTTAAGAAATCCAGGGAATTCAGCAACGGGGCGTGCTGCTGTAAAAAGAAGGAGGATATGCCACATCCATATGTTGTAGTGGTTGTATATAGCAATCAGATCGTCTTCGGCTTGTGAAAAAATGTTAAACTTCAATACAGCAAAAATCTCTGTAATGATCTGTGGTTTTGGAGCTTTACGACTACCAAAATGAGTTATTGAATCAGGCAGCGAAGGTACACAACTTTCATATGTGCTTGCTACATCTGCACAAAGTGATTTTAGAATATCAATATATTGTGCATGTAATCGTGGAATATTCTGATGACAATAAGAAACAGATGATGACTGATTGGCATCAATCCCTGTGATTAAATCTGCGAGTTGTTTATTCCCTGTTTTTGCAAGAACCGTATGATGCAGTAGAGAACTCACCTTTACGACAGACAGTTTTGGAATCAATAATTCTTGTCTTAATTTGCGTAAATATTGCTGTATATCATCGAAACTAACCGAATCCATTTTGCGCAGATCCTCAATGAATAGATTCGGGATTGGAATGTCTAAATAGATCGTCTGATTGAGCAAGTTGTCTGAATACTCAAAATTGCGGTTCTCAAATACATTAAAGTGACTGTTTAAGAAGAACTGATCATTTTTATAGATCAATTTTTGGCGGTTATTTAACTTTTTAGCTCGCTTGCTTTGTATATATAGCCACTCATTCACACTGTTGCCTGTTAAAAATGCGAGCATCAAGATCAGAGCACTTTTATTTTGATGTTCAGAGTAGTCCACATGAAGTCTTTTCAGTAGATGGTTCATACTAGATGGGTTCGGGAAAAAACTACTCGACGTAAGTAAATGTTCTTTGCGTTGAATATGTTTTGCAACAAGCGGTAGAATATAATTTTGACTTGTTTCTGAATGTGCTGCGAGTGGTGTGACGTCAGTTGGATTGACAACAATTTGCCGATGAAGCGGCTCATCAATTAACGTTTCTATACTCAGTGCCTTAGGCGAGGCCCCTTTTTTTATTTCGATACTTTCTTCAATGAATTGTTCTTCATCAAGAAACTGATATTGAAGCTGTGTATCGATACTGGCACGTGCAATCTTCGCTTTGTTTTTTAAAACATAGTTAAAAGTAATGCGAATATCATTGAGTAGATTGCGATCAAACTCAGGCAATTCATCCGTATCTAATGTGATCAGATGTTGAATAAATTGCTCTAAGCTCAGCGTTAGATCTTTAAGATAGACATTCCAGAGGCGTTTATATTCTTCTGTATTATGATATTTTTTTTCAGTATCTAAATTTTTATTTGCAGTTCTAAAACGTTGGAATAAGCGCTTTACTGTATTGAAGTGTTCGGCGTGCGCTTGTTTAAAAAGATCTGGCTTGAGCTCAGGAAGAGCAATTAAATAAATTGCTGCTTTTAAAACTAGAATATTCCAATTTTTTGCATGCGTCTGCGATTCAGATAATTGCGAAATTGAATTGACATATGAAGTAATCGGTAGATCACTGATCTTAACTTTTTTAGAAAAAGAGATTACTGAAGGTTTGGGCAGATTTGACTGAAATTCTACATCGATGTCAAAGCAATCGAGATTGAGACCATCTAGATAGTTGTCAGTCTGTTGAGAAGACAATAGTTCAATCACAAAGTTGATATGTTGTGCACGTTCAAATTGCTCATCACCGAACAATTTTTCAATTGTTCTTTTAATTGAAATCATTGGTAAATCAAAATGTTCGTTTAGATCATTAGACATTTAAGATCTCCAAATTTTTTCTGCACTCAGATCGCTATTTGAGTGATCTAAGAGATCTTTTACACATCTGCTGTGTAATGATAATTCATTAAAAATCTGTGTACGTTCTTGCTTGATCTTTTTCATCCGCTGATTGAGTTGGTTTCGAGAGCATGAAAGCAAGTGTGCAAGTAACTCTAGGCTCATTTGATGGTGTGGCTTCAAAGATGATTTTTTGTTAAGAGTTAATAGTGTTTGACGTGAAAGATGTGTATTAATCAAGTGCAATGTTTTTCGTGGGTTCAAAGGCTTAATGTCAAATTTTGTAGATTTGATGAATTGAATAAATTCACGACTGCATAACTCCATCAGAAATGCTAACTCATCATCTGAAAAAGATTGTTGATTGTGAATAATTAAAGTGACTTCATTAATATCTTGCTTTAAATAGCTAAGATATAAGTGAATATTATTGAAAATGGAGTAGCCATCAAATTCTGAAGTTTTCCACACATGGAGTTCTTTTATGCGATTAGAAATATCTAAATCTGCAGTGAGATTTTTAAACATATTTAAGTAGCATAAGTTGAAACCATACGCTTGTGGATGAATGGTGATTCTGCTTTTTTTGAAATTTTTTAGAGTACTTATCTGTGTTGCTGGAAACTTCAAAAGTAGTTCAGATGTCAGATCCATGTGTGCTATTGAATAAAAATAATACAGCAATATTCACGTATATTTAGAGTTTTTGAATATGGCAGGAGGTATCATTTTTTCCTTGTTTTTAAAGTTTATTTATTATTGAAAGTTTCAAATTTTCCTCCTCGATTAGATACTCACTATTAGTTAGCTATATTTGTGAGTGGCTTTGTTGCACAAAGATTTCATAACCATATGATTTTAAAAGTTTTGATTGTTTTTGATCCAAAATTAAATTTATTTAAATCAGATGCTTACATATTTATGCAACAAAGCCCTTTGGATGAAGTACAAGATTATGCAACAAACTGGTTGTGGCATTACAACCATGAAAGACCACATCAAGCTAACAAAGGAAAGCCACCTCTAATGGCTGCTTAACCTCTACTTTTAACTTCGGTTATTTATGGGAGGATTACCTAACGTGTATTATGTTAATTGTAGGAAATTTAAAAGAATTAGAATATATTTAAGCCTAAAAAATCTACTCTTAAATTAACGCTGAGTTCTAAAAATAGATGTACATTCCAAATGATTTCCAAGAAGTTCGACCAGAAGAAATAACAAGTCTTATTAAAAACTATCCTTTAGCTTGTATAGTTGCCAACACTGCAAAGGGGCTTATTGCTACACACGTACCTCTAATAATGAGAAGTGATAATGTCTTAGTCGGTCATATTGCAATAATTAATGATATGAAAACACTGGTTTCAGACGCTCAAGAAGTTCTATGTATATTTAAGGGGGAAGATGCGTATATTTCCGCCAATTATTATCCTAGTAAATTTGAAGATCATAGGAAAGTACCTACTTGGAATTATCAAGTAGTTCATGTATATGGAAATATTAACTATTTTTCAGATACGAAAAGTAAATTGGCAGCTATTGGCATACTAACAAAGATAAGTGAAAAAGAAGCAAATGGTGATTCAGGATGGAAAATGTCTGATGCTCCTAAAGAATATTTGATGGATCAGTTAAATGACCTCATCGTTTTTGAAATCAATATTTCTAAAGTTCAAGCTCAATCAAAATTAAGCCAAAATAGGGAGAAAAGAGACTTTGATTCTGTGATTAAAAATTTACAGGAAAGAGGTAAAAACGAAATTGCTGAAAGCATGTTAAGAATTGAAAGAAATTAATACTTTCGATTGGCTTTGTTGCACAAAGATTTCATAACTATATGATTTTAAAATTTTTGATTATTTTTTGATCCAAAATTAAATTTATTTAAATCAGATGCTTACATATTTATGCAACAAAGCCAATGAAAGCTGTTATTTTGTAGGATCAAATGACCGCATTCCGTATTTTCTTTCATGTCAGAAACCCAACTCAGTCTCAGTGAATACCTGACCACCGTACAGGAAGTCATCCAGCTGACTTTCGATGAAGCGGTATGGGTCAAAGCCGAGATCCGTAATCTCAGCATCAAAGGCGGGCATTACTATCTGGAACTGGCAGAGAAAGATGAAGACAGCCATAAAGTGATTGCCAGCTGTAAAGGCACCCTGTGGAAATTCACCGCACAAAAAATCGTGTTAAGGTTTGAACGGGAAAGCGGCATTGAACTGTCCAGAGACTTGAATGTCCTGATCAAGGTCAAAGCCAAATTTGATCCGCAATATGGTTTCTCCGTCAATATTGAAGATATCGACTCCAGCTTCACCTTAGGTGACATTGCCAAACGCTATCAGCAGATCCTGCAGCGCCTGACCCAGGAAGGCCTGCTCAATAACAACAAACAGCTACCGGCACCTTTTGATTTGCAGAACGTACTGGTCATCGCCCCGGAAAATGCCGCCGGGCTGGGAGACTTTAAAAAAGATGCCGATGCCCTGGCTCAGGCGGGTGTCTGCCACTTCGTTTATCATTCAGCCACCTTCCAGGGCAATACTGCCCCAACCAGCATCATGCAGGCTCTGGCCAGTGCACTCAGGCAGTGGGCTCAAGATTACCAGACCGCTCCCGACCTAATTGTGATCATCCGTGGGGGTGGAGCAGTGAATGATCTGGCGTACCTGAACGACTATGATCTGGCTGCACTGTTGTGTAAAAGAACAGTGCCGATCTGGGTGGGCATTGGCCACGAGAAAGACCGCACCATTCTGGATGAAATCGCGCATCGCTCCTTTGATACCCCAAGTAAAGTCATCGCCGGGATCCGTAACCTGATTGTCGAACGGGTCAATGAAGCCAGTACTGCGCTGCAAACCATCAAACTGCTGTCCCAGCATCAGCTGACCGCCTATCAAAGCCAGAATGACCAGTATCTGAAAACCATCCAAACCCTGGCACAAAGCCAGCTCAATGATGCGCAGCGTAGCGTTGATCTGCTGAAAAGCGATACCCAGTATTTTGCCCAGCAACAGCTGCGGCAGGCTGTACAGCAGACCGAATCCCTGATGCGGGAAACCTTGCTACAGAACCCACGAAACGTGATGGCTAAAGGCTATGCGATTGTCCGCAGTCAGGGCAAAGCCATCCGCTCAGTGCAACAAATCACTGGCCAGCAACTCCAGATCGAACTCCAGGATGGCATGATTGATGCCACCGTGACACAGGTAAATACACATGAACAATGAAGAACTCAGTTTCAAACAGGGCTACGAGATTCTGAAGAAGAATGCCGAACTGCTGGAATCGCAGGAAGAACCGGATATTGATAACCTGATGGCGATCGTTGAAGAATCCATGACCGCCTACAAAGCCTGCAAATCAAGGATTGAGGCGGTTCAGCAGGCGCTCAATGACACCTTTAAGGAATAGAAAAAAAGCCTAAGGACCATAAAAACGCTTTGTCTGTTCAGTACGTATTCCTGTACTTAACTGTATAAAACCATGTGTTAGGTACAAAAATATGGACTTAACGATAACGATCAAACCGGATCTGAGCACTCGACCGATTGAACAGGAGAATACCGTCCGTTACTGCAATCCATGCCGGTCTACCTATCAGTGTTTTGAATCTCGTGAAAAACCCCGTGTTCATCTACCTGCATGTGTGGAATCGGGGTATGGGTCAGTTCTGCGATCGCAATCAGGTTTGCGGACATTTGCTTGCCCAATAACGCTCTAGCTTCCGTTACTTTGTCAGAAACTTCACTGGCTTGAGCTGATTCTTCTACAGGGATTTCGTCCTTTGTTGTTTTAGCCATGCGATTTAAGCCTCCTGAGTTGCTTGCAATATGATGAGCTCAATGTTTTACCATAGCGATATGAGTATCTTCCCAGCAGCGATCCGTCCGCAATAGGGGGGCTGGATAGATGTCCGGTTGTTAATTGTCACCTGTTTAACCTAAAAAGGGGTGTTGGCTTAATGGGTAATTTTCAATAATCCCTGCCAGCTGAAATAGTTCTGGGTCAGATGTGTCCGGTTCATCGACCATTTCCGCTGTGGTAAATAACACGATCCCACTGCCAGTTTAGTCTTGCCATATCTGGCTTGCACGGCTTCTAAAGCCTGCATCAGCTGTTCGTTGCTTTCACGCTGGCGATGGTCTGTAAGCAGATCAGGCACATAGCGGGTCTTGCTGACCAGACCAGTCAGAATCACCCCACATTTTTTATACTTTACCTCTGGCTTATAGATGCCTTGCAGTAACTGCATCGCAGCATGAATCAGATCAAGTACACAGTCCGTGGGTTCCGGGAATTCAAAGGCCAACGATTTGCTGTAATACGCTGTGTTTTGATCAAAGGGATTGGATTGCACAAAAGCAATGATACAGCCACACAGCGAGGCATCCGCACGCAAGCGCATGACTGCATCTTGCACATACTTACCCATGGCTTCTTTCAGATCATCCAGCTCAGTAATCCGTTCTCCAAAGGAGCGGCTAGCCACAATCTGCTGCTTGGGTGCAGGAGCATCCTCCAGTTGCAAACAGGAGATGCCCTGTAATTCCAGCACCGTGCGCTGCATCAGCACTGAAAACAAACTTCCCATGCGATGCGCATCCTGCATGGCCAGATCCAGTACCGAATGGATGCCCATCTGGTTCAGCTTTTTGACCAGCTTACGTCCCACACCCCAGACTTCACCCACCTCAATTCCAGCATACAGCGTTTCCTGATCCAGATAATCCAGCTCCAGCACATTGCATACGCCTGCAAAGCCAGGCCATTTCTTGGCAAGGTGATTGGCTAGCTTGGCTTCGGTCTTGCTGCGACCAATCCCGATGGATACCGGCAACCCGATCCAGTCCCAGATCCGCTGTTTCATCTCTCTGGCATAGCGGGTCAAGTCAAAATGCTGTGCATAACTGGTTAAATCCAGAAAACATTCATCAATCGAATAGATTTCCTGTTCATGCGGAGCCACATAACCGGCCAAAATCGAATGGAAGCGATTGGACATTTCCGCATACAGGGCATAGTTGCTCGACAGCACCACCACTTGATGCTGCCGGACAATGTCCTGAACCTGAAACAACGGAACACCCATCTTGATGCCCAGGGCTTTGGCCTCATTACTGCGGGCCACTGCACAACCATCATTATTGCTCAGCACAATCACTGGACGGTGATTCAGGCTGGGATTAAACACCCGTTCACAACTGACATAACAGTTGTTGATGTCGATCAGGGCATAAATCCGCTCGGGGCTGTTCATCTGAACTTCTTGATGACACTGGTGACTACACCCCAGATCAGCAGGGTCTGACCGTCTTTCAAATGGATATCCGCATAATCCGGGTTTTCCGCCTGTAACCAGCGTTTGTCGCCTTCAATCATCAGTCGTTTGATGGTGAAATCATTGTCGATCAGGGCCAGAACAATATCACCATGCTTGGGCTCAATACTGCGGTCCACGATCAGCTTGTCCTTCAGATCAATCCCGGCATCGCGCATGGAAAGCGATTCCACCTCAACGATAAAGGTAGCCTGCTGGTTCTGGATCAGGAACTCGTTCAGATCCAGGGTCTTGTCGATATAGTCTTGGGCTGGGGAAGGGAAACCTGCAGCCACCTTTTGCAAGGCAACCGGAATCTCATAATGTGTTCTGGCTTCAACCGGAGTAATCGAAGCAACATCATTGCGGGCTGGTTTTTTTATCTGATCCAGATACTGCCTGATCTCCAGTACACGGGCTTCGGGAACCCGGATCACTTTGGTTGGGCCTTCATGAACTGGTTTGCGACCAGCACCTTCACGGGCACCACCATGCTGAAATTCATCCATTTTACTTGTTCATCTTGATTGTGTAACATAATCAAGATGGTAAAACAGCAGTGGAAAAAAACAACTCCATTCGTCGGATTGTGTTCTGAATATCTATCTCACCAGAAGGTGGTTATAGATTACTTAGAGCAATCAAACTTGAGCTAAAAATTATTTGCAGCCCAAGCTGTTGAGGTTCAACTTCTACTGCAGAAGGTTTAAATCAAACCTGAGGGAACATGCCACGTGCATAAGAAAAAGGGCACTGTTGCAAATAACCACTAATGGTAAGCTGAATCCTCTTTTAGCTAAAGGTGCAGCATATGAATCCCTTCCATGGTCGGCATTTTCAGGGTGAAATCATTCTTTGGGCTGTATTTGTCTAGGAAAGTGGTGGCTATTCAGGGCATGGTTCAAGCATGACTTGAGTAATACTCGGGCTGTGCTCATGATTTGCTTGAGCATTACTTGCGGATTTTCCCCAACGTGCTTGGGCTGCATTTTTAGTTTTATCAGATTTGATTTGAAATCAAAATATGTATAAGTTTTTGTAGTTCTCAGATTATTTTAAGTCATTTTTAAGATTCAAATTTTAGGCTAAAGCATATTAAAGTCTTTGAACTAAAAAAATGCTTAAGCTGCCTTCTTTTCCCGGTCTACGCCAGATCAAACCCATCAGCCTTGCACGCTTCAACCTTTTACTCGCCATTTGGCTGGGACTGGTCTTAAACTTTGCTTTCTATCAGAAAATCCATCAATTGACGCCTTATACCAACCTCAAGGCAGGCGCATTATTGGCGGCTACAGTCCTGGTAGTTATCGGCTTGTACAATCTGGTCTTGCAGTGGCTGAACTGGAAATGGAATGCCAAGATACTGGCCAGTGTGCTGATCATTCTGGGCGGTTTTAGTGCTTATTTTGTCAATAGTCTGGGGGTTGTTATTACGCCGGACCAGATCCAGAATATGCTGCAGACCGATGCTCGGGAAGTCCGTGATCTCTGGTCAATACGGCTGGTGATCTGGACGCTGGTCTTTGTGATTTTTCCTTTGTGTATCGTCTGGATGCTGAACATTCAGCCTGCATCTTTCGGGCGTCAATTGTTGCATAAAAGCCTTAGCAGTCTGCTTTCGGCCGTATTGATTCTAGGACTGTTATTCTGTTTTTATGTCGATTATGCAGCCATCTTCCGCGAGCACCGCGATCTGAAGGGCATGATTTCCCCGCAAAATAGCATTGCATCCACCGTATCCTACTATAAAAAGAAAGCACCTAAAGCCAATTTGCCTTTGATTCCTTATGGTGAAGATGCCCATCTGCTGCAGCAGGCTCAAATACAGAAACAACCCAAATTGATGGTGCTGGTGGTTGGGGAGACTGCACGTGCCGAGAGTTTTGCTTTAAATGGTTATGCACGCAATACCAATCCTGAACTGAGCAAGTTACCGATAATTAATTTTAATCAAGTCAGTTCTTGCGGAACTGCCACAGCTGTTTCAGTACCGTGTATGTTTTCAGGGATGACACGTCAAAACTATAATGAACAGTTGGCTAGCCACCGAGAAGGTTTGCTGGATATTGCTCAGCGGGCCGGTTATCAGGTGACCTGGATTGATAATAATTCGGGCTGTAAAGGTGCCTGTGACCGCGTACAAAAATACCAGATTCCAGCCCAACTGAAACAGAGATGGTGTGATGCTGGTGGTGAATGTTTTGATGAAATCCTGGTGGATAGCCTGAAAGATTATCTGGCGCATCTGGATAAAAATAACTCGAAACCGCAGTTAATTGTACTGCATCAGATGGGCAGTCATGGCCCCGCATATTTCAAGCGCTCCAAAGCACCATATCAGCCATTTCAACCGACCTGTAATACCAATGCCATTCAGGGCTGTAGTACAGAAGAATTAAAGAATAGCTATGATAATTCGATTGTATATACAGACCATGTTCTTGCCGAGATCATTGAAACTTTAAAGCAACAGACTCAATATCAAACCGGTTTCTGGTATCTGTCTGATCATGGAGAATCTACCGGAGAGCATGGTTTATATCTGCATGGTGCACCTTATAGTATGGCACCGACCCAGCAAACCCATGTTCCGATGCTGATGTGGTTTTCACAGGACTGGACGCAACAGAATGCCCAGCAGGTGAGCTGTCTCAAAGCACAGACCAAACAGGCGCGCAGTCAGGATCATCTTTTCCCAAGCTTATTAAGTCTGCTGGATGTAAAAACGCAAGTGGCTGAAGTTAAAAATGATATGCTTGCACAATGCTCATCATTAAAGAACAGAGCTTGAAATGCATAAAATTCTGATTATTGAAGACGACTTTATGATTGCCGAGTCGACTGAAACCTTGCTCAAGCTGCATCAATTTGATGTGCATTGGGTCAACAATGGCCTGGATGGCTTAAAGCAGTTACAACAGCAGGCCTATGATATTGTCCTGTTGGATCTGGGCCTGCCGATGATGGATGGCATGCAGGTACTTAAACATATCCGGCAGAAGTTCCCCAATTTGCCGGTGCTGATTATCTCCGCCCGGGATCAGTTACAGAACCGAGTCGATGGACTGAATCAGGGGGCAGATGATTACTTGATTAAACCCTATGAATTTGATGAACTGCTGGCCCGTATTCATGCTTTGATCCGACGCAGTAGTCCCAAGAATACCGGGTCAGAGAGCCATAAAAAGTTATCACATAGCGGTCTGGAACTGGATCTGGAGCAGCACATCGCATGCTTTAACAGTCAGCCGATCGAGTTGTCTAATCGGGAATGGTCCATTCTCACTGCATTACTCACTCATCCCAGCAAAATTTTTTCTAAAAATGATCTAGAAGACAAGCTTTATGACTTCGATAGTGATGTCAGCAGTAATACCGTTGAAGTTTATGTGCATCATCTGCGGGCGAAATTAGGTAAAGACTTTATCCGTACCATACGTGGTCTAGGATATCGCTTAGGATAGAGCCTTATGCAGAAACGTTATTCTTTGCAAAAACGCCTGATTATCTACATTTCGTTGTTTAGCCTGGTACTGGGCTGCATCCTGATTTTCGCTGCCTACCGGATTGCTCTCGAAGAAATTAATGAAGTGCTGGATAAACAGATGCAAAGTCTGGCCGAGCGCATTGCGGAAAATCATCCACGACCGCTACAAAGTCAAATCGATCTAGAAAAACAGTACAGTGAAGAAGATTTATTTGTAGATATCTGGTCCTATGCAAATACAGCTACTCCCTTGCATCCACAGAATGTGCTGGTTGCACCGGTCAAGAAAGCAGGTTTTTACAAGCATCAAACGCCGTATGGAACCTGGCTCACCTATATCATTCCAAGTGACCAGTTGCAGATTCAGGTGAGTCAGCAGCAAAATGTCCGGCAGGAGCTGGCGCTGGAACTGGCCGGCAATATGTTTCTGCCTTATGTGCTTTTCTTGCCTTTTGCTGTGTTTGGTTTAGGCTGGATGATCCGGAAAAATTTTCAGCCTTTGCATGATTTTAAAACGGAACTGGCCAGCCGTAAGGCGCAAGAATTAAAGCCGATTGAAATGAAGGATTATCCCCTGGAGCTGGAACCGACTATTCAGGAAATGAATCATCTGTTTGGTCGAATTTCCCTGGCTCAACAGGAACAACGTCAATTTGTCGCGGATTCTGCCCATGAATTACGCACGCCACTGACCGCACTCAACTTGCAGCTGCAAATTTTATTGCAGCAGTTTCCGCAGAGCGACTCGCTTCATAATCTGAGTCAGGGCGTTTTACGCATGCAGCATCTGGTCAACCAGTTATTGAGTCTGGCCAAACAGGATGCCTCCGACAGCTTAATCGAGCCTGCACAAATGCTTTCGCTCAATCAGATGACCGTGGCCTGCATTGAGCAGCTGATTCAGCTGGCCTTACAGAAAGAAATTGATCTGGGCGTAGAACAGCAACAGGAATTGCGAATTCAAGGACAAGCTTCGACCTTGCACTCGATTATTTATAATTTAATTGATAACGCGATTAAATACAGTCCGAAAGGCGGCGTGATTAATGTATCGATTTTTCAGCAAGGACGGCAGGCGGTTTTACAAATTGAAGACAGTGGGGCAGGGATAGATCCTGCTCAATTCAATCAGATCCGGCAACGCTTCTACCGGATACATAACCATGCAGAAATTGGCAGCGGTTTGGGTTTATCCATTGTAGATAAAGCCACCGAGCGCTTGGGTGGAACACTAGAATTTTCGCGAAGTACCAATCTGAGTGGCCTTTGTGTACAGGTCAAGCTTCCTTTAATCGAAGCCTAAGCGAATAAGCTTCTGGTTTTTTTGGAGTTAAGGTTGCCTGATACTAGAGAGTATAGGAGTGGTCTTTTCTATGGGTAGTTTATGGCTAAACAGCGTATAGCCAATGACATTCATGCACCAGATAATCCAGCCAGTCCATAAATTATGACTCAGGAAATGTGCTCCGCGCATCATTTGTGCCCAGCCCATGGTCACCCCTAAAATTACTGCAGCGATCAGAAGAAAATAAGCACGCTTGCGGTTAGAAATGCGATAAACAAAATAACCAGCCATCAACGCAAAACCACTAGATGCATGCCCTCCAGGAAAACAGTGGCCCGCAGTAGCACTAAAATCCCACAAAATCCCGTTATGGGTAGGTATGGTCATATCCCAGGGACAGGCATGGGCCGACTGGGATTTTAAAATACCAATTGAGGCCGTGGTCAGCACCACCATACTAAAGAAATAGCCAAATTCCCAGCGCCGTTGATGCCAGTTCTGCCATTTCAGTGAAACTAGCCAGCCGGCTAACAATGTTATGTACACCAGAATCAGCAGATTTTTGACATAGCGATGATTGAGCTCGGCCAGTGCCCAGTGTTGCCGCAGGGGAAATTGTCCCTGATCATCAATGAACGGATAGATCAGCTGTAAATCAATCGTTCCACCTACATCAAAAAAATTCCAGAGCATCAGAAAACTGAAAATCAGCAGCAATATTTGTGTCAGTAAAAACCGGGAATGCTCGGATATCATTTTAAATCTTCCATTTTTCTTGCTGTAGCAGGCGAGGGATCAAATCAAGTAACCCGCTAAAATAAGACCCCAGGTCACGGTAATTAAACTGAGTGCTACAAACTGGGCAGCGCTGCCCATATCCTTGGCATTTTTAGACAGTTCATGTTGCTCCATGGAGATACGGTCTACCACCGCCTCAATCGCCGAGTTAAGCAGTTCAACGATTAGCGCCAACAGACACACGGCCACCATCAGTGCTTGCTCAACCCGGCTCACCGGCATGACAAAGCTCAGAGGAATCAAAATCAGATTGATGAGCAGGATTTGCCTGAAGGCCGCTTCATTTTGAAAGGCTGTTTTAAAGCCGGCCACGGAATAACGGGTAGCATTGAAAATACGTTGTATTCCGGAAGTGCCTTTATAGAGTGAACGATCAGGGGACATAGAAATGATTCAGTTAAGACGAAATTTGATTAATTTAAGTTCTTAACCTTAAAACTCTCTTAAAAATGGATGTCGATTTGATCCGCATTTATCTAATCAGATTTATGATCTAGATGTGTATTTCAATCAGCTTTCATATAAAAAAATTAATTTGAATGGATTGGGGAGAATTCACCTTTTGAATGTTTGTGTAAAAAAGCTGTTTATTTATCATATTCTGAAAATATTTCTTCAATTTCATCCCACTGTGGCAATTTACAATTTTTTTTATTCACTTCGAATGGCTTTGTTGCACAAAGATTTCATAACTATATGATTTTAGAAGTTTTGATTATTTTTTGATCCAAAATTAAATTTATTTAAATCAGATGCTTACATATTTATGCAACAAAGCCGTCTCTGAACCATTAAGAAAACGTGGTTTTCCACCTGCTTTAACCGATATTGAAATTATCACAATGCAA
>NZ_JPQO01000025.1 GCF_000773685.1 Acinetobacter sp. HR7
ATTTTCATAGACGGATTTAAAATGAGGTTATGTCCTTTTTATTTCAATGACTTAAAAAGTTGAGATTGGCGTAAGTTTATAAAGCTCTAGATCATCTTAAAAAGATTACCAATCAAAACCATTCATAGGCAAAATTTCTCACGTCTTTGAAATCTTGTGCCATTGGTCAAAAAAGTCAGTGTGCTAAACTGCCAAGCCTCATATCACTTGACTTGTAGCCTAATTTGAGCAAATTCTACACGCAAAATTAGGTGAAGAAAGCAGCATCAATCTGCAGTAAAACCAATGGAACATCATTATGGCGAATAAATTTGAATTCAATATCCGCGTTTATATTGAAGACACAGATGCAGGTGGCATTGTCTATCACGCCAATCATATTCGCTTTATGGAACGCACCCGTACCGAATGGTTACGCGCTTCTGGCATCAGCCATTACTGGCATCAGAAAGATTACAACTTTGTCGTGCACAAAATTAACGTCAAATATTCACGTCCAATTCTGATGGATGACTTAATTACCGTCACTGCGAGTGTAATTTCACTTAAAGCTTCATCTTTTGTATTGCAACAGAATATTTATCGTGGTGAAATCATGCTTGCATCGGGTGAGGTCGAGCTGGCTTGTATCGGCGCTGATATGCGTCCACGTCGCCTGCCTGATGAAATACGCGACCTGATTCGAAAAGAATTGGAACAAGATTAAAAAAATGAATTGGCACATGTAAGCACTATGGCAACCGAGTTAGCATCATCCCTACAAGTATCAGATCTGATTTTACAAGCAAGCCCTGTCGTACAACTGGTTATGCTGTCTCTTTTACTGGCATCGCTCTACAGCTGGTACCTGATTGCTAGGCTCTACATGAGTTATAAAAAGGCCCAGGCAGAAGATGAACATTTCCAGAAAATTTTCTGGTCTGGTGCTGAACTGAATACCCTGTATAACAATGCCCAGTTGAATTCCAAACGTACTGGCCTGGAAGATATCTTCTATCAAGGTCTGGGGGAATTCCTGAAACTAAAAAAACGCAATGCTTCTCAAGCCCAGACCATTGAAGGCACTGAACGCATTCTGCGTGTCGGTTTAAGCCGTGATCAGGGCACTTTAGAGCAAGGTTTAGGCGCACTGGCAAGTATTGGTTCAGTTGCCCCTTATGTCGGTCTGTTTGGTACAGTCTGGGGCATCATGAATGCCTTTATTGGCTTGTCAGAAGTTGATCAGGTGACACTGGCAACCGTAGCACCCGGCATTGCTGAAGCCCTGATTGCAACTGCGATTGGTCTGTTTGCAGCAATTCCAGCGGTACTGGCATTTAACCACTACACTGCTAAAGGTGAAGCGCTTTACTCTGACCGTGCCCTGTTTGCCGAAGAAATGGTTGCCCTGTTACAACGTCAGTCACTTGGCCAGACTCAGGACCAAGACTAATGGCAATTCAACGTTCAGGACGCTTTGAGCGTATTAAGAAACCATTAAAAAGTGACATGAACGTCGTACCTTATATTGACGTTATGTTGGTGCTGCTGGTGATTTTTATGGTGACAGCACCGATGATCACCACCGGGGTAAAAGTCGATTTGCCTCAGGCTAATAACAATCCTATTCAGGCAAATGAAGACCCAATTATCGTTTCTTTAATGGAAGATGGCTCGTTAAAACTCAAAGATAAAAATCACAGTGATGAAATCCTGACACTGAATGAGCTAAAAACTGTGCTGACTACTGCGCAAAATGAAGCTCAATCAAACAGTAAACAGTTCAGCGTGCTCATTAACGGTAGCCAGTCACGTCCTTATGGTGAAGTCATGCAGTTGATGTCCGCTCTCCAGGATGCTGGTCTGGCACAAGTCGGCTTACTCACCGCACCTTTAAAGTAATATATGAAAGATTTCAATAAGCCACCTTCTCAACAGAAAGCGCTTGCAATCGGATTTACCATCGGCATCCATGCAATCGCTGTGGTGGGATTGCTTTATCTGGGCATGAGTAAACCGCCTCAACCACCGAAGCAGATCAAAACCATCCTGGTCAATCCGGAAGACCTGAAACCGGTCACACGTGAAGAAACTGAATTTGATGAAACTGCGCATGAAAATGTCGCAGAACAGATCACCCAGACTGCTGAACCAACACCGGAAGCAGCACCGGAAATTCCAACCACTGCGCCTGCTGAGGTTCCTCCTGTAACGCCACCAGCACCAAAAGTGGATACCCAAAAGGCTATCCAGGAAGCCAAGGCAGCTGCAGCAGCGCAACAGAAAGCTGAACAGCAGGCTGCCGAAGCGGCCAAACGTGCCGAAGCTGCGGAACAGGCTAAACAGGAAGCCACTCGAGCAAAAGCCGAGGCAGCACAAAAATCTAAAGCTGAGCAGGAAGCCGCGCGTCGTGCTGAGCAGCAGGCCAAGCAAAAAGCAGATGCTGCGGAAAAAGCTCGCCTCGAAGCACAACGTAAAGCCGATTTAGCAGCCAAACAGAAACTTGAAGCTCAGGCCAAAGCCAAGGCCGAAGCAGATGCAAAAGCTAAAGCAGATGCTGCCGCAAAACAAAAAGCGGCTGCTGAGGCAAAAGCTAAGGCAGATGCGGAAGCGAAGCATAAGGCTGAACAACAAGCCAAGCAAAAAGCGGATGCTGCGAAAAAAGCTGCTGCTGAAGCTGAAGCGAAACACAAAAAAGCAGAAGCAGATGCAAAAGCTAAAGCAGATGCTACCGCGAAAAATAAAGCGGCTGCAGAGGCAAAAGCCAAAGCCGATGCGGATGCCAAACGTAAAGCTGCGGCGGAAGCCGAGGCCAAACGTAAAGCAGATGCTGAAGCAAAGACTCATGCGGAAGCCGAAGCCAAAGCATCTGCCGCTAAAAAAGCTGCTGAAGAAGCTGCACACAAAAAGGCTGAAGCTAAACGCATCGCCTCCAGTGCAAAACGCGACTTCGAGAACAAGATTAAACGTGCCTGGGATATTCCAGCGGGATCTTCCGGTCAGAAAGCCACTGCCCGAGTGACCTTGAGTGACAGCGGTTCCGTGGTTTCTGTAATCGTCAATGCCAGCGATCCGGACATGAAAGCCAGTGTGGAAGCTGCGGTTCGTGCTGCTGCACCATACCCAATGCCGTCCGATCCGGATGCACGCCGTGAAGCTCGGAGTTTCACCTCTACCTTCACTGCACAATAAAAATTTAAGCCATAACCAGCAAAACGGTTATGGCTTTTGCTTTTTTAAGATAAACTGCAGTGAAAAGCGGCAAAATAATATTCACTTTTCACAGTGTTATAACAGTTTGATCATGGCTGGATAGTTTATTTTTATGAAATCCATGCGATGATGTGACGCAATCATATTCAGAATAAATCCGTTGATTTGAGTAAATAACGAATGATGGAAAAAACGCGTAAACACCTACTCTGCCTTGCCATATTCACTGCTCTGGGTTCAATCACTGCCACCCAGACTCAGGCGCAATTACATCTGGAAATTACCAAAGCACCGGAAGCGGCGCCGAAGATTGCGATTGTCCCGTTTAGTCAAGACCAGAGCATTTATCCAATTGTGGAAAATGACCTGAACCGTTCTGGCAAGTTTACCAGTGCTTCAAAAAACCTGCCGGCAACAGCGAGCCTGAATAACCCGAATGCGGATGCCTGGGCTGCAGCCGGTGTACCTTATGTAGTGACCGGTTCTTCCAAGACCAATGCTGATGGCTCATATGAAATCCAGTACCAGCTGTATGACATCGAGAAAAAACAGTACTTATTAAATGAACTGCTGACAGTTCCGGCAACCCGTACCCGTCAGGCTGCCCACATGATCAGTGATGCGATTTTCCAAGCATTAACCGGCATTCCGGGTGATTTTAGTGGCCGTATCGCTTATGTACTGCGTAACCCTGCAACTCCCGATCAGCGTTATACCCTGCAAATTGCTGACACAGATGGTGAACAGCCAAAAACCATTTTGACTTCACGTGATCCAATCTTGTCTCCAGCCTGGACACCGGATGCGAAAAAGATTGCCTATGTTTCATTTGAAACTAAGCGCCCAGCCATTTATTTGCAGAATCTGGCAACCGGTCAACGTGAAAAATTGGCCAGCTTCCGTGGCCTGAATGGTGCACCAAGTTTCTCACCAGATGGCAAGAGCATGCTGTTCACCGCATCGATGCATGGCAATCCTGAAATCTATGAAATGAATCTGGAAACCCGTCAGTTGAAACGCATGACCAATGACTCAGCCATTGATACTGAAGCGCGTTATGCGCCGGATGGAAAATCGTTCATCTTCACATCAGACCGCGGTGGCACACCACAGATTTATCGTTACGATTTTAATACCAGTAGCACCAAACGGATTACCTTCCGTGGTGCGTTCAATGCCCGTGGTTCTTTAAGTGCTGATGGTAAGAAACTTGCATTAGTTCATCGTCCTAGCGGTAGCAATTACAAAGTTGCCATCCAAGATATGAACTCAGGCGTGAATAATATCCTGACTCCAACCAGTCTGGATGAATCGCCAAGCTTCTCACCGAATGGTCAAATGGTGGTGTATGCCACTCGTGAAGGTTCACGTGGTCTGTTATCGATCATGTCACTGGACGGCCGGTTCCGTATGAACCTGCCTAGCGAACAAGGTGAAGTTCGTGAACCAGCTTGGGCACCAAAATAATTTCATGCTTTAACATTAATCAAACTTCATGGAGATGAAGATGAAAAAAGTACAACTATTCGCACTTCCATTACTGACTGCTGCACTGGTCATGACCGGCTGTGCCAGCCGTAAACCTGCAACCGAAGTTCAAACTGGTGACGTTGCACCAGGTTCAGCAACCACTGTTGATACCCAAGGCTTAAGTGAAGATGCAGCCCTGAATGCACAAAGCCTGGCTGGTGCATCTTCTAAAGGTGTGACTGCTGAAAATAAAGCTTACCTGGCAAAACGTGTGGTGTACTTCGACTATGACAGCAGCGAACTGTCAAATGAAGACATCCGTACTCTGCAAGCACATGCACAGTTCCTGATGGCTAACGCCAACTCACGTGTGGCTTTAACTGGCCATACCGATGAACGTGGTACCCGTGAATACAACATGGCACTCGGTGAACGCCGTGCCAAGGCTGTAGAAAGCTTCCTGATCACCACCGGTGTGAATGCGGGCCAACTGGAAGCGGTAAGCTATGGTAAAGAAATGCCGGTTGATCCAGGCCATGACGAAAGCGCTTGGCAGAAGAACCGCCGTGTAGAAATTAACTACGAAGCGGTACCACCTCTGCTGAAATAAGCATTTTCAGTCAGAAAATAAAAAAGCACTCACCAATGAGTGCTTTTTTATGGATGTTGAAAATTTTGAATGATTATTTTACTGCATTTTCTTTTTTGGGCTGCAGCGATTCAATCATGTCATGTTTGTTGAACTTTTTGTACTCCGGTTTAGCCTCGTAAGCCTTCCAGGCTTCCTTCATCGTTTCTTCAGAAATTTCGTCTAAATTAATGGCTTCGCTTGGCGTTGGAGTCGCATCAAATTTTAATGTCGTCATCTTTGTGCTCCTGTACCGATATTTTCCTTTCTCCATCAACATAGCATTTTCTAGCCGAGTTGCAAGTGTAAAATCATAGCAAATAGTCGCAGTTTAATTTTTCTTTTACTCCGTTCTCATCTAAAATATGACGCAATAACATTTTTATCATTCTGATAAATCCTGATTCGGAGCTTTCCTGACATGTCTAACCTCAGCCTTTCCCAATTTTTACAGAATAAAACTGGGAATCTCACCCCTGAACTTGCACAAGTAATTGAAACAATAGCAAATACTTGTAAGTCAATTGATCAGGCTTTACAAAAGGGTGCATTGGCTGGTGTATTGGGCAGTGCTCAGCATGAAAATGTGCAAGGTGAAGAGCAGAAGAAACTGGATGTTATTTCTAATGACTATCTCATCAATGCATTAAAAGTGCATCCAAACGTTGGTGGCCTAGCTTCTGAAGAACTGGATGAATTCACTACTGCTCAGGAAAATGGTCAGTATCTAGTATTGTTTGATCCACTCGATGGTTCCAGCAACATCGACATCAATATGTGTGTCGGTACGATTTTCTCGATCCTGCCGGCAAAAAATGCGGTGACTCAGGCTGAAGACTTCCTGCAACCCGGTGTAAATCAGGTTGCTGCAGGTTATGTTCTGTATGGCCCTTCAACCATGCTGGCGCTGACTGTCGGTGCAGGTACCGTGTTCTTCACCTTTGATCCTGAAACCAAAGAATTCCTGCTGACTGCTGAAGGCGTTCAGGTTGCTGCAGATACTAAAGAATATGCGATTAATGCATCAAACCAACGTCACTGGGAAGCTCCAGTAAAACGCTATATCGACGAACTGCTGGCTGGTAAAACTGGTCCACGTGAAAAAGACTTCAATATGCGTTGGGTTGCATGTATGGTGGGTGATATTCACCGCATCCTGTGCCGTAGCGGGATCTTTATGTACCCATACGACTTTAAAGATCCGAAAAAAGCCGGTCGTCTGCGTCTGATGTATGAAGCAAACCCAATGAGTATGCTGATTGAACAGGCTGGCGGTGCATCAACGACTGGTCGTGTGCGTATTCTGGACATTCAGCCATCTGAGCTGCATCAGCGTGTTCCTGTGATCATCGGTTCTAAAAACGAAGTTGATCTTGTAACCAGCTACCACAATTAATCTTTTTAAACGGCAGTTGGTACGCTACTGACTGCCGTGGACTTCTCTCCCATGCCAACTATCTTCCTTGAATCCAAAGACAATCCGAAAATCAAGCACCTTAGGGGGCTGATTGAGCAGAATTCGTATCGAAAAAAACAAGGACAAACCGTACTGGAAGGTACACATCTGTGTCTTGCATGGCTACATGAAAATAAGAAAATTAACTCTATTTTCACGACAGAAAATGCCCTGAAACATCCAGACTTTGACACCATTCTGCAAAAATACACCGGTGTGGTTTTTGTGATTGGCGAATCACTTTATAAGGACCTGAGTACCCTCGGTACTTCACTGGCCTGTATGGCGATTGTCGATATTCCAAGTTCTAGCCAAGCAGTCGATTACACGGCGGATACCCTAATTCTGGAAAACGTACAGGATCCAGGCAATGTCGGCACCCTGCTCCGCTCTGCTGCTGCTGCGGGTATTGACCAGATCATCTGCACCAAAGGTTCGGCGTCACTATGGTCGCCACGTGTGTTACGTGCCGGGATGGGTGCGCATTTTTCATTGCAATGCTTTGAAAATGTGGAACTTAAAGATGTATTAGATAATTTCAAAATTCCAGTCTATGTGACCAGTTCACACCGTTCTAGCAGCCTGTATAGTAAAGACTTGCGTAAACCTTGTGTCTGGATTTTAGGCAATGAAGGCCAAGGCGTTTCTGACTATGCCCTAGAACACGCAGAAGCCGTGACCATTCCACAACCAGGTGGTCAGGAATCCCTGAATGTGGCGATTGCCGGTTCCATCTGCTTCTTTGAAATGGTCCGTCAACGCATCTAAACCTGCATTTTCAGTTACTTTATTGTATTTCTCAGCGACCTGTATAAAAAATAGATTACACTAGAAAAATAATCATGTGTAATGTCAACCGAACCATTATTTCTAACGTTATATGAATATGTACTTGGAAATAATGGTGGGTATCCAATGACGGGATTTTCCATCTCTATGGATTTAGCACCAAAACAGCTGAAGGCTCAAGATGCGAGTACTCTTAAGAGTACGGCTGAGTCACGCCTGAAGAATTTCATGCAGGATGTGACGGGTCGTGCCTTAGTGATGATGGAAAGTGCCACTCAAGGCCAGCATGGCATTGCCATGGATCTGGTTCAGGAAGCCTTCATTTCCCTGCATAAATCATATGCCGACCGTTCGACCGAAGAATGGTATCCGCTGTTTTACACCATTTTGAATCACAAGTTACAGGACTGGCGGCGGAAAGAAGCCCGTCGTGCTCAGCCATTTTCCTTTTTCAAGAAAATTCAGCTAGATGATGAGTCAGAACTCGATGATCTCGTCGATGAAACTACGCCTTCACCTCTGGAATTTCTGGATCAGGCTGTGACTGCTGAAGAAATTCAACAGGCAATTTCACAGTTGCCTGTCCGTCAACAACAGGCCTTTATGCTCCGGGCATGGGAAGGCTTTGATACCCACACAACCGCACAGATTATGAACTGCAGCGAAGGCAGTGTAAAAACCCACTATCACCGTGCAATCCAAGGTCTACGTGCCTCACTTGCACACCTCGATCCATTTCTGGGAGGGTCATCCGAATGAATCAAGATGATTTCTTAAAGCAAGTAACTTCCAAACTTGATGGTATGGCACAACAGCACAAGGGCAAAGCTGTTGTGATGAACCGTGTACTTGAAGAAATTCAGGACACTAAAGAATCCCGTTTTGCCTTTCTGAAAATGTCGGGCTTTGCTCTCGCAGCGGCTATTGCTGGCATAGTTGTATTACCGAATATTGCCACTCATGATGAACCTCAAACTCAGGTTGTTTCCACTCCTAAGCTTTCTCCTCAAATGGTAGAGGACTTGGAAATGCTCATGGTTTTAGGTGAGGACAAGGTGCCACATGGCAGCTAAGAAACTGGCGATTGCTTTTTGTGCTTTTGGCTTTCTGCAAACTAGTTTTGCAGGCTTCGAACGCTTCTGGATTTTTTCTAAAGATGCCAATACACAAGTCAGTGAAACCTGGGATAGCTTATCTGATTCAGAACAGGCAGCATTAATCAAACGTTATCAAACTTTGAAAGAACTTCCAGCACAACAAAGTGTAAACCTGCAGCAACGCATGGACTGGTTTACCCAGCTACCTGAAGCTGAAAAACAGAAAATGCGTGAAACTTGGCAGCGCATGAGCACCCATGAACGTAGAGAACTGGCATCACGTATGCAAAAAGCCTCTCCAGAACAGCGCCAGGCTATTCGAGAAGAGTATATCAACAAACATCTTATAGTTACTGAGCATTAATTTATCTTCATTTATAGAATTCATCTCCCTCTAAATAAGTAATAAAAAAGCCTCCATCTGGAGGCTTTTTATTTAATATTATTATATTAATTTTTGAATCGACGATATCCAGCTAAGCCCAACAATCCAAATAATCCCCAGATGCCAAATGAGCCGCCACCACTAGATGAAGTATTCGTATTTTTTGCAGTATTCTCTAATACAATTGTTGCTGTGTTTGACATCATTTCATCTGCATCAAAGACATTATAGTCCATGCTATAGCTAAACTGGCTCAGGTTATTATTTACACTAAAAGTAAGCTTGCCGCCATAGCAAGTTTCTCGCTGATAGTCACCAGGACATGGCCCTTCACGCTCAGCTTTCAAAGTTACACCAGAAGGTAAACTGACAATACGGATTGGAATTTCCTTACCATCTTTGTCTTTATAAAAGGCTGGCTTTCCTTGTGCTGTGCTACGATCACCATCCCCTTCATCACTGTCATTTTCTAAAGGATTAACTGTAATCGTTAAACCACTATCAGGGCTAATTTTGTAAAAATCATTTTTTGCAATCGGTGCAATGTTGACAAAAGATGCTGCAAGAACACCTGAACTTTTCGCATTGGTATTTTTATCAACTAAGGTATAAGTACAGAATTCCTGATCGGTTGCACTGGTAACTTTGCCATCCGTACGATACATCATTATACGATTAAGGCCCGTTTTCCATTCACACTTCAGCGCAGGGTCCTCATAGCCATCTAATTTTAAGGAATTCCCTTCACCTGCAAGTGCACCCACACCTAGTACTTTCGTACTTACATTATAATTCGAGGCATTTAATGCTGTAACTTTAATGTTTGAACCATCAAAAGCTTCTTGTAAAGTCGACTGTTTAAATGGATCAATATAAATTGCACGATATTTTCGGAACTTCTCCGTATAGGATTTGAGATCCTGATACTCTTTTAGCTCCTCTTTTAATCCTGCCAATTCTTCTTTTGGTGTATTTTGATCTTCAATTAATGCTTCCAATTCATCGATATTGGATTGATAAAAGTCCATCAGCTCTATATGTGATGAATTTTTTAAGTCTTCAACATCACCTGCCATTAAATTACGTATTTCAACCGCACCAATCTCACAGCTATTGGCCTGATCGGGGTTCAATCTCAGAGACATACCTACATCTCGGCTGATACCACGTTGATCTGTTGCTTCACAACCTTCGCCTTTCACATCCACTAAATCATTTGCCGTTTTATTATCACGTGGATAGTAAATACCAAGATATCGATTATCTACCGCAGGTTCCAAGAACTTACTGAGTACACTACTCATGCTGACAGCAGATAAGTCAATAAGCTGCGTTGCAGTCTGTTCTGATGATCGTTCTGGTAATACACATTGAGACTTGCCTGTTAATTCGAAAGCATTTTGCACATGTGCGAAAAGAATATTTTGATTTAGACTTGGATTGCCTCCATTTAAAGCATATTCACAAGATTTTCCAGCGTTATACGCGAGCACGTTATAACTTAAAAGCTTTGCACCGACGTTGTCATAGAACAATACTGATTTCGCAGTATTCTCAACAATGGTATTACTGCTTAAACTTAAATTAGAACTTGAATGAAGGGGTTTATCTGCTCTATTCACAAAATTAAATACATAGCCCCCTGTCTGGTTCTGAGCAATTGTCGAATTTAAGAAACTGCTTGTAGCGTAACCACAGAAATCAAAAATACTTTGATCTGATAGTGCACCATTACGAATAAGGCTTGAATTGGATACCTGCAACCCCAACTCTGTATTTGCTAAATTGGCGCTACATTCCATTGCAAATACACTGCCGAATTGTTGAGCCTTGTTTTTTTCAATACGACTGTCATTAATGGTAACTGTCTTTTGTCCATTCTGACTTATCGCATAAATGGCACCGCCATTCACATCGGCAGATGAACCGATAATTTCACTGCTATAAATACCAAGTGGCCCTGCAACATATAAAGCACCACCATTTCCACTATTGACTACATTTGAATTCTTGACAGCTCGTCCATTTCGGATAGAAATCTGATAAACATTTAGAGCAGCTTGGCTTTCAACCGTATTAAAAATACGGGATTTGCCTTGTGCATCAATGACTGTTTTAAGCGCTTCTTTTTTTGGATAAAGTAGGGTAATTGGGCTACGCTCTGTATAATTAAATGCGCTTTCACCATAAATGTTGATTGCAGATTCAACAACGAGTTCACGGTCAATTTTATAAGTACCGGCTTTGAGCTGGATTTGGTCAGGTGCACTTCCATCTAAACGAAGTGTGCGACCAACATTACAACCACCATATGATTTGTCTAATTTTGCAGTTTTAATTGCTTCACGTAATGAACAAGCACTGGCATTTTCCCCATCTTCATCTACCAATGTTGTGACCCGAATAGTTTTATCCTCAGCTGCCATCAAACTCATTGCCGAAACTACAGCTAGCGCTAATATTCCTTTTTTATAATTTTGCATTATTTTATCCTTAATTTTTACGCAAACCACGTAAGCTAATTAAGCTCAGTAATCCTAGTATTCCCAATATACCTAATGAACCGCCCGATGTTTTTACTGTCTTATCTTCAAATTTATTATCGGGTTCTTGCACAATTTGTGTTGTGATAGGTAAATATGGTTTTGAGACGTTAAAGCGTGTCGAACTCGTAACTACTTGCACTTCAAAAATATCTGCACCATGCCAAGCCGAATCTGGGGTATACACTAAATTGCCATGAATATCGATTTGTGTTGACCCTTTTGATGGAGTTTTGGTTTGTACAATACGCAAACAACCATCTTGCCACGGCTCATTATTTGGATTCTTACCAATAATGGAATTACATTCTTCTTTGGGAATCAGATCGCTATCCCCTAAAAATTTTGCAATAGAAAATTTTGCAATTTCTCCAGCTTTTAAATCCTGACCTGTCAACTGACCAGATGTTGGGACTATAATTTCAATCGCACCTCTATCACATTCTGCATTATTAAAGGACCGGTTCGTGCCTCGTTGATCGGAAGACTCACAAGATAATACATTTTCTGCTATTGTTGAACTACCAGCATTCACAATTGGTGATTCTTTAATTGACCTATAATTTAATAAGATACGGGGACGCATATAACCTAAAAATGTATTTTCAGCTGTTTCAAATGGACACAATTCTGAACGATTATTCTCTCTTAAACTTAAACAGCTACCTTGACTGCTACCATCTTTAGTTGCGATTAGTTGTGTCCCTTTATAAATTTGGTTTGGTGCTTCATTGCTACCATCACCACAACTTATACTAGTCAAGTTATTTTGTATTAAAGATTTATCATTATTAAAAACACAGTCCTGATGGTTTTTTAAAATAATGCTATTTGCTAGATATGCCTTAGCATATGGTGCTTGTAAAAGCACCCCTGCACCTTGGTTATCAACAATTGTAAGATTATTCGCTATAATACCATCGACCAGATTTAAAATATTTCCTGTATTTTGTACCAGAGTACTACTTACAATACGAGCTGCGCCTACTCGTAAATCATCAGGATTTAAAGCTGAAAAAGGGGCTTTAGTAAATATGTTTACACTGTTTGAAGCAGTCGTTTTATTCTTACGTATGACACTTTGTTGAATTGAATAGCTCGGATGTTCACTATAGAGCACAGCACCTTCGGTCGCTTCATTTTCAATGATTAAACTACTGCGAACCTCAATGGAACCTAGATAATTTCCGAAATTACCCACATTATAAATCGCACCACCTTTAGATGCATTGCCGTGGCTTAATTTCACATACTCAAATGTTGCCTTACCTTTGTTATAGACTATCCCCCCTTCTACAGCACAACTTGATTGCCCACACCCTTCTAAATCAAGTTCTTTAAATGTCACTGAAACAAAGTCATCTCCACTTAGTATACGGAAAATATTATCCTTTCCCTTCATCTTAATGCGTGCATTGTATAGACCTTGAACACGGTTACGGTCTGTCACTACATTACTATCTTCATCAACGGACTTAATATTTAGAGATTTTTTAATTTCTATATGTTTATTCAGGAGGTAGTTTTTTTTATCTGTAAGTAAAATATTTGCTGTTGAATTTTCCCCACCACAGCCCATATAACCTTCTTTGGCCAAACCGAGATTCACATATTCAATAGCTTCACGAAGTGAACATTCCTTATCATCCTTAACAATATCTTCAGTCGTAGTAACAACAATGTCAGCACCGTAAGCATGCCCCATCATGCATAGCAAACCAATGCCTAAGCTCTTCTTGAGCATGACTTTCTCCTGTTTTTAAATTCTTTATTTTTTATTCAAAACATCGCCTATCCTGGCGAAATTTAAATTATTTTGCTCTAATTTGTCATAATTTGATTAATTACTCAAGATTTTTATTTATTAACGATATTCATCAATCAAAGCATAAATCTGGCGCAAATTCGCATTGCTGACCTTCAATTTTTCCCCTTTAAGTAGTTGAATAATCTGCTCTAAAGTTTGTAAAAGAACCGAAGTTTGATGAGGGCCATGATTTAATAAGTAATCAAGAATTTGCTGATCTAAATGAATTCCACGTCGATCAAGTACAGAAGTCACTAAAGCAAAACGGTCCGCATATAAACTGCCATTCGGTACACGGGTACTCACTGCTTGTGTCAAACGTGACTGTAAATCCGGAAGTTCCAATTTCAGCTCAATCGGTGCTACACGAGAAGAAAAGACCAATTGCCCTCCCCCCTCATTATTGTTATTAATCAAATGAAAAACTGCTTTTTGCCAGTGTGGTACACCACTAATGGCCTCAATATCATCCAAAGCAACCAGATCATATCGGTCTAATGAAGTAATCGCTTCAGTTGGTGCATCCAAGAGTTCGAGCAAGGAAACCTGAATTGCAGTTTTACCTACTTCCAGATACGAATCACAGATCGCAGAGAGCAGATGACTTTTCCCCGTACCTGCTCCACCATAAACATAAAACTGTTTAATCAGGCCTGCATGTAACTGACGGATTGCATCAATCACATGTCCCCATCCGGGACCCGAAAAATCACTGATTCGGGCATCGAGCTGGGGTTCAATATCAAGTTGCAATTGACGCATATCTATTATTTGGCCTATCCATCTTTAAGCTAGTTTTCTTCAATCTTACTCGGTTTTTCATCAGCTTGCAGTGTTTTCACTTCGGATGGTTTCAGTTCAACATCTACATTCATGTCTGAGGTTTCGATATTCACTGATCCGGTAGAAGCATCCTGTACTACCATAGCCTGTTGGCCGTACATCGCACTTTTTTCATAGAATTCACGTGCATGACGAAGTAATACAACGATTACAGCTGCGACCGGCAGAGCAATCAGCATACCCAAGAAACCGGCTAATTGCGCACCAGCCAATACCGCGAATACTACAGCAACCGGTGATAGACCAATTTTATCACCCAACAAAAATGGTTGCAGGATATAACCCTCTACGGCCTGTCCAACCATAAACACGATCCCTACCAGCACTAATTGCCACCAGTCGATGCCAAATTGGAATAAGGTCGCAACCATCGCTGCGATGATACCTACGGCAAAACCGAGGTAAGGAATAATACTGCACAGACCAGCCACCATACCGATGATTAGACCAACTTCCAGACCTATTAGCTGCAAACCGACCGCGTAAACCACCCCAAGTAGAACCATCACCAAAAACTGGCCTTTCACAAAGGCACCCAGGACTTCATGACATTCACCCACAATTTCCATTGTGCTTTTTTCATAAGGTCGTGGAATGAGACGGCGTAAGCTATCGAGCATGCGCTCCCAGTCCAGCAAGAAATAGAAAGCAATAATCGGAATCAGAACAATGGTTCCACCAACCTGAATAAAGCTAATCCCAGATTGAGCCAGTTTCAGTGCCACGGCCTGAATACTGTCAGCACTATAGTTAGTTTGCACATAATCCATCACCACATCAGAAATCTGTGCAGTATCGATTTCCATTGGAACCAGATTAAAAGTGCTAGATAACCAAGGCAAAAATGTATAATTAATCCAGTGAATTCCGGCTGGAATACTGTCACGCGCATACATGAGCTGTTTCCACACCAATGGCACCAGATACCACATTGCTAAAGTTAAAACCACACCAATCCCAATAAAAACAATACTGATAGAGAGCCAACGCGGCAGACCAATATGATGTAGGCGATTAACTAAAGGACTAAAGAGATAAGCGAGCAAAAATGCACCAACAAACGGAATGACCACAGGTTTCAGCAGGTATAACACCCACGCAATCAAGGCAATACCAGCCAGGATAAAAATGCGACGTAAGGTACGATCTACCATCTAATCTCGCCTTTTCTCTATTAATCGTTATAAAAAGTAAAATATTTTAATAAAGATAACATTTTAGGGCATAAATAACATAAGAGTTTCGTATATTCAGGTATAATCAGCGCCGCGAATGCGGAGACTTCATTATGAGCAACTCAACTTCTACCCCAAACACTGGTTTAAGCTACAAAGATGCAGGTGTCGATATTGAAGCGGGCGACGCGTTAGTCGACCGTATCAAATCTGTCGCAAAGCGTACTTCCCGTCCTGAAGTTATGGGCGGCCTAGGTGGCTTTGGTGCACTTTGTAAAATCCCTAAAGGTTATGAAGAGCCTGTTCTCGTATCTGGCACCGATGGTGTTGGTACAAAATTACGTTTAGCACTGAATTTAAACCGTCATGACACCATTGGTCAGGATCTGGTAGCAATGTGTGTGAACGATCTTCTGGTGTGTGGTGCTGAACCACTGTTCTTCCTGGACTACTATGCAACGGGTCACCTGAATGTTGATGTTGCTGCAAATGTCGTGACTGGTATCGGTAAAGGGTGTGAGCTTGCAGGCTGTGCATTGGTAGGCGGTGAAACTGCTGAAATGCCAGGTATGTATGAAGGCGAAGACTATGACCTGGCAGGTTTCTGTGTCGGTGTCGTTGAGCAAAGCAAAATTATTGATGGTTCTAAAGTCAAAGCAGGTGATGTACTGATTGGTGTAGCTTCTTCAGGCGCTCACTCTAACGGTTACTCGCTGCTACGTAAAATTCTTGAAGTGAAGAATGTTGATTTAAACCAGCTCGTAGATGGGCGTCCTCTTGCTGATGCAGCAATGGAACCAACCCGTATCTATGTCAAATCGATTCTTAAACTGCTAAAACAGGTTGATGTGCATGCCATGGCACACATCACTGGTGGTGGCTTGCCAGGCAACCTACCGCGTGTACTACCAAATGGTGCTCAAGCAGTGATTAATGAATCTTCTTGGGAATGGCCAGAACTGTTCAAACTGTTACAACGCGAAGGTGGTGTAGAACAGTTTGAAATGTACCGCACCTTCAACTGTGGCGTGGGCATGGTACTGGCTGTAGATGCCGCTGATGCGGATAAATCCATTGAAGTGCTAAACAACTTAGGCGAAAAAGCATGGGCAATGGGTCACATTGTGGACAATGCTGAGTCTGTAGAAGGCGCTGATGAAAAAATCCGCGTGATCTTCGCATAATCGCATGACTAAAATTGCTGTTCTTGTTTCAGGCAGTGGATCCAACCTGCAGGCCCTGATTGATGCCAATCTCTCAGGGCAAATTGTCGGGATAATTTCCAACAAGCCTGAAGCATATGCCTTAACCCGTGCCCAACAGGCTGGGATCCAGACTGCGGTGATTGAACACAAACAGTATCCAAACCGCGAAGCTTTTGATGATGTCATGCATCAGCAACTGTTAGATTGGAATGTGGATCTGGTAGTACTGGCAGGCTTTATGCGAATTTTAAGTGAAAAATTTGTTAAAGCCTGGGAAGGAAAAATGGTCAATATCCACCCTTCTCTACTGCCAAATTACAAAGGTATGCATACCCATCAACGGGTACTGAATACCGGTGATGTCCTGCATGGATGTACCGTACATTATGTGACAGCAGAACTGGATGCTGGTCAGGCACTGGCACAAGGCGTGTTAAAAGTATCCCATCAGGATACTGCACATAGCTTGGCGCAGCGAGTACATGTACTTGAACATCTGATTTACCCTCAAGTGGTGGAATGGATCTGTACAGGTACCATTCAGCATACGGAAACTGGGGTGACTTATCGCGGTCAGCCGATGCATGAGCCGGTACAGTTCTGTAAATTTTAAGTTTTAAACTGCATAAAAAACGCATCCGAGGATGCGTTTTTTATTTATAACAGAATACTTTAAGACTGCTTTTGAATTAGCTGTTTAATCAGCTCCGCGACTTCCAATGGTTGCTCCAGCGGGAACATATGTCCTCCCTGAAACACTTCAAAAGGAATCCCAAACTTTTTCTGCATTTTTTGTGGAAAATTGCGTGCTAAAAATGGTCCTTTTTTCGCAACAATCTGCTGTACAGGTACTTGAGGTTTGGCTTGAGGAAGCCACCATAGCGATGGATTGGTTCGGAAAATTTTTACTTCGTCCATTTTCGGGATGGTAAGCTCCACTCCGCCCCGCACTCGGTCTTCAACTAACGCATAGTCCATATAGGCTTGAAAGCAATCTGGATCAAAATCCTGATAAAAACCTTTAGGACGCAATAATTCTGCCGCCTGTTCACGTGATTCCCAATGATCACGACGGCGTCTGGACAATCCTGCCGGAGACATCTGATCCAATGCCTTGAGCTTGAATAGCTTGGCAATATGCAAAGCAAATGCTTCCTTACCCATAATCATTGGGGGATCCAGCATAACCACCTGACTAAACAGTTCAGGCTGTTTTAATGCTGCCTGAAAAGTCAGTACTGAACCCAATGAATGCCCTAATCCAATAACGGGACGACCTTTAGCTTGACAAACAATGCTATCAATCACCTGCTGGGTCAGACTTTTCCAGTGATTATCAATCGGGTAACGTTTGTCTGGGCCCAAGAGTGGTACATAGATAATATCAAAATCATCTTGGAGGCTATCAAACAGCTTCTGGTAGACACGAGAAGGCACACCATTGGCGTGCGCAAAATGAATCAGTGGCTTCATTGCAGTTTAGCTTGACTTTCAGTACTGAGTTTTTGTGCAATTGAGGTCGCAATACCTTCACCGAACTGTGCGCCCATACGACCAAGAACAGACTCCAATGGACTATATTCAATGGTGTAATTCAGGGCTTTTTCAGTTTTCAGCTCGCGTTTCAGGGTTTGTAAACTGCCAGTGCGGTCTGCGATACCAAGTTTGACCGCTTGTTCCCCTGTCCAGAACAGACCGGAGAAAATAGCGGGATCTTTCGATTTCAACTTGGCACCACGACCTTGCTTCACAGCATTGATAAAGTGCGCATGGACATTATCCAGCACCCCTTGCACATGCGCTTTTTGAGCAGCATCCACGGGTTGAGTCATGGAGAGAATCGCTTTATTTTCACCAGAGGTCATCGTACGGTCTTCCACACCCAATTTCTGCATCAGGTTATTCACACCATAGTTTGGCATGATTACCCCTATCGAACCGACCAGACTCGATGGATTGACGATAATTTCATCTGCTGCTGAAGCAATGTAGTAAGCACCTGAAGCACCTGTATCACCAATCACTGCATAAAGTTTTTTCTGCGGATACTGTTTTTTCAGATACTGGATTTCCTGCCAGATTTCATCAGACTGTACCGGTGAACCGCCCGGAGAGTTGATATTCAATACGACAGCTTTGACCTGTTTATTGGCATAAGCTTTTTTCAGCGACTTGATGGTGTTGTTGCTATTTACGCTTTGTTTATCGGCTGCGATGGTACCTATAATATCAATCACTGCGAGATGCTCACCCGAGGTGGTACTGACATCCGTCGAACTGGTACTACAGCTTTTACCCATTAGCAGAATAATAAACAACAAATAAGCAAAAGTCAGGAATTTAAAAAAGATCCCCCAACGACGGGCGCGTCGCTGTTCTTCTACTGAAGCAAGTACTGCTTTTTCCAGCAGTTTCCACTCTGGGCCTGTCGGTTGTTGAGGCTGTGGTGTAGTTTGTTTTTGATTATCAGGTTTTGGTGGCCAATCGGACATAAACAATCCAACACATAATTATATTATGCCCATTATATACACTGATTGAGGTAATTCTGTCTAAATGGATCGTTTTATCCTATAATAATTTTCTATTATTCCTTATTTGTGATTCACTTAACCTCAATGTCTGCATCAAGCTCAAACAATTCCACCTATGGTTTGCTTAAATTTGTCAGCCGACTTCCGCTTCCTGTCATGCGATTCATGGCAAGCAGTCTTGCAGGCATTGTAAATTTATTAAAGACCTCTAAAACCTCTGAACAGATTCGATTCAATCTGAAAATCAGTTTACCTGAACTTTCAGAAGAAGAACGCGAAAAGGTAACGCGTGCTGCAATCCGCAATGAGCTGATGTCTTATTTCGAGTTTTTCAATATTTGGGGAAGTAGTAATGAAAAGAATATTGAGCGTATCCATAAAGTAGAAGGTGAAGGTCTACTTAAAGAAGCTTTATCCGCTCAAAAAGGATTGGTATTGGTCGTTCCACATTTTGGTACCTGGGAAATCATGAATGCTTATATGGCCCAGTATACCCAAATGAGCATCATGTATAAGCCAGTCAAAGATCCTGCTGCCGATGAATTTGTACGTGAAGCACGTGGTCGTGAACAGGCAACCCTATTGCCAACTGATGAAAGTGGAGTTCGTCAGATTTTTAAAGCCTTAAAACAAGGGGGGACTACTGTGATCCTGCCTGATCATACGCCAAATATCGGGGGTGAATATGTTCCCTTCTTTGGTGTGCCACTGAGTTCCAGTAATCTTACGGCTAAATTGATTCAGAAAACCCAGGCCAAATGTCTGTTCCTCTATGCTATGCGTAACGCAAATGGTGGTTTTGACATGTTTATAGAATCTTTGGATGAGCAGATTTATACAACAACACCCAATCACGGCACAGAAATTATCTTTAAAAAAATGGAAGAGCTGATCCAGCGATATCCAGAACATTATCACTGGAGCTATAAGCGTTTTAAAGCCCATCATGTACTCGGTGATATTTATAATATTCCACATGAAGAAGCCTTGATAAAAATCAATGATCTCCGTAAAGCTTACCAAGATAAACAAGCACAGTTTGCCTTAGAAACAAAACAAAATCCTATTGCTTCTACTCAGGCTGAAGTCTAGCCGATTTGTGTTTTAGCCATTTATACTTGTCTCGATAGGCTTCTAGTTGCATTTTATTATTACTATTTAAGATAAATTCAACACTTCCCTGCTGTGCTGTATTAAGTAAGGGAATATTCAGATCATTTAATCTAGCCTGAGTCAGGCTACTAGGATGTCCGTAACGATTAAAGCGTCCAGCAGATGCTATTGTTAACTGTGGACGATAATGCTGCAAAAACTGATAGGATGAGCTGTGCTGACTGCCATGATGCCCCAAGACCAGCACATCCACTTTTAAATCGGCATATTGTTGTAATAATTGATATTCAGTTTCCCAACCACCATCTCCCATCAATAAAAAGTTTTGATAAGGCCAAGCATCCTTGACCTGAAGATGGATCACACAAGAATTTTCATTCTTATTCGCATAAATAGAATTCAATGCTTCAGGTTTTGGGGACAAGATCTGAAAATAAATCTTTTCATTCCAGTCCCAGGTCTGCCCTTGCCGACAGTATTGAAATTTCATACTTGTATTCAGTTCAGGTCGTTCACTAGACAGAATTTCTTTTACCTTTAGCCGGTCACGAATATGCAGATAGGCACCGCTATGGTCCTGATCCAAATGGGTCAAGATCAGCTGATCTAGTCTGGAAACACCTTGCACAGATAAAAATGGTAGGATGATCTGCTCCCCCACACTAAAACGGTTTTCATCATAATTCCCACCCGTATCAATTAACATGCTGTGTTGACCTTGGCGGACAAAAATCGACTGACCTTGCCCTACATCTAAGACAGCCAGTTGAAATGGATGGCTATAAAATGGCAATGCAATCATAGGAAAAATCCCGCAAGCAGCCCATGCTTTTGGAACTAGACCTTGTGGCATAAAGAGAATCAAAAGTATCAGAATACTAAGCAATAGCATCCACGGTGTCATCGCGACAGAAATTAATTCAGGTGAAAATAAATGATCAAGAAAATTTAGCAAGCCTAATAAGCCACTAATAAACAAGTTATTTATTTGAAAGACCAAAGCAGCCAGCGGTTCAGCCATAAAGAAAAATAAAGCTGCGATAATATCTAGCGGCACAATCAGCAAGCCAATCCAAGGGATCGCAAACAGATTACTGATTGGCGCAATCCAGGCAATCTGCTTAAAGAAAATAATCATCAACGGAAAAAGGGCTATAAAAATTTTCCACTGTGATTCCACCAGAATCTTGCCAGCAAAGAATAACCGTTGCTTTAAATTCTGAACCTCACCCAGTGGTTGTCGTTCTAGAGTCTGATAAATTCTTAACAGAACAAAACAGGCGCCATAGGACAGCCAGAAGGCAGCAGATAAAATACTAAAGGGATCAAACAACAATAATATTGCTGCACTCAGGATCAATAGTTTCAATGGTTGAATATGCAGCCTGAACCAAATCGATATAGTCACAATAACGCAGATCAGCAATGTCCGCAGTGCAGGAATTTCAAACCCCACAAAAGCACAGTACAGCAAAACACACAAGAGAAAGGGTAGACTTAGAAAATATTGTTTGGGCCATTTCAGATAGAGATGTGGCACAAATTTGGCAACCAGAAACTGTAAACTGGCGCAAAAAATCAGGGCAAAAATCACAACATGCGGTCCAGAAATCGCTAATAAATGGCTCATGCCAAAACGGCGAAACTGTTGTTCAGTTTCTGGATTCAGTAGACTTTCATCTCCTGTCAGCAAAGCTAATGTTAAGCCTTTATTATTAAGGGGTTGCCGATAAATAAAATGTCTGAGCTCGAGCCGTTTCCGCTCAATCCAGAGTAAAAACTGGGAACTTAAGCTCTGCTGTTGCCTGAGATGTGAAGAAAAACCGAGTGCATAGAGCTCTTGCTGAGTTAAAGGTTGAATCTGCCGGATACGAAACCCAGTCATATAATTCTGCTCCATATACCATTTCTCAACATCAAAGGCACCCGGAGTGGCATAGGCATGAGCTGGACGAATTTCGCCAAACAACCGGTAATAATGCCCTAAAGCCAAAGGCTCTTTATCAAGATAAGTTGCCTGAACCGGACCTTCATGTTTCAGTGTTCCCAGCCATTGCACCATTGTTCCATCAGCTTTTAATACAGTGAGCGGTTGCTGGATACTATAAGGACTGATTTTATTCAGCCGAGAAATATGAACAATCACTTCTTGTGGCTTTTGTTCTCGTTCAACTCGCTGTAATCGCTGATCCAAAGCCTGATTGGCATAGCCTTGTCCCAAGATGAAACTTAAGCCTATTGATAAAAGAATAATGAAAAAACGGATATAAACCAGATGTATTCTGGAAAGAAAAATGCGGTAGATGGCTATCCATAGCAACATAATCAGACAGGCAAAACCCGCCGAAATATAATATTCGGTCTTTCCCCACCCCATTGTCGTAAGGCCTAAAATCCAGCCCACACAAATCCAAAGCAGCATCATTTTTTCATTATTATTTTTCTTACAGGCAATAATAAAGCCCACCGAGGTGAGCTTCAATCAAACAGGATTATTCCAATATTTTGTTGATGTGTTTAATCATTGACCCATAGGCCATCCTGCATATGCAGGATACGATCTGCTGATTTTGCCAGCTGTTCATCATGGGTCACAATCAGCATCGCCATATTAAATTCCTGACGTAATTCACTGAGCAATTCATAAATTTTCACTGCCGTTTTACGATCCAGATTACCCGTTGGTTCATCCGCCATCATCAGTTTAGGCTTACCCACCAAGGCACGAGCCATCGCAACACGCTGACGTTCACCACCAGATAGTTCACCCGGCTTATGAGTAAGACGATGGCTTAAGCCAACACGTTCCAGCAAATATTCCGCTTGCGGTTTGACATCTTTAAATTTAGTGCCTTTACGTAGCATTAGTGGCATCGCCACATTTTCCAGCGCAGTAAATTCTGGCAACAGGTGATGGAACTGGTACACGAAACCTAAATGTTCATTTCGCACATAACCACGTTCTGCTTCAGACAAAGTATCGAAACGTTTACCGTTCACTAAGACCTGACCCGCAGTTGGACGGTCTAGACCACCCAACACATGCAGCAAAGTACTTTTACCTGAACCACTTGAACCGACAATTGAAACAAACTCACCTGCTTGCACCTGTAGCGACAGGCCACGAATCACCTCAACAGTAGATTTGCCATCGGTAAAAGATTTCTGGATATTCTGGGCATCTAAAATCAGATTACTCATAACGCAATGCCTCCGCTGGCTGGATTTTCGCTGCACGGAAGGCTGGATAGATAGTTGCCACAAAACTTAAACCAAGCGATAACGCTACAATCACCACCACATCCTGCCAGCGCAGATAAGATGGCAAATAGTTGATGAAGTAGGCATCAAACATATGCAGACCTAAGCTATTGTTCAGCCAACCCACCAGACTACTGATACTGGTCGCCGCGATAATGCCGAGGATAGCCCCAGCACAGGTCCCAATCACACCAATCACAGTCCCCTGTACCATAAAAATTTTAGTAATGGTAGCTGGTGAAGCGCCTAAGGTACGCAGAATCGCAATATCAGATTTTTTGTCAGTGACCACCATCACTAACGATGAAACGATGTTAAATGCCGCAACTAAAACAATCAGGAACAATAACAGACTGACCATCGCCTTTTCCATCTGAATGGCACTAAACAGATTACCGTGGGTATATGTCCAATCTGATGCATAGAAATTCGCAGGTAGATTCATCACGATATCACGTGAAACTTGCGGTGCCATAAAAATGTCATCCAGCTTCATACGAATGCCTTGTGCACCATCAGGCAGACGCAATAAGGTCGCAGCATCATTCAGAGCGATATAGCCCATCATCGAATCAACTTCAGCGCCGATACTGAAAATACCCACAACTTTAAAGCGTTTAAATCGTGGCACCACACCCGCTGGTGACGGCGTCGCTTCTGGCAATACAAGGGTAATACTATCGTTTAATCCGACACCCATCGAGTCCGCCATTTGTTTGCCTAAAACAATGCCAAATTCACCTTTTTTCAGCTGATCAATGCTACCCTCGACCATATGGTTCTGAATGATCGAAACTTTTTTCTCATACTGAGGTTCAATCCCGGTCACCATAATCCCGGCAACCTGACCTTGTGCCGTCAACATCCCCTGTAACTGGGTAAAGGGAGCTACGCCTTGAACGTGTTCATGCTGTTCAACTTTCTTTGCAAGTTCAGGCCAATTTGTTAAAATTTGTGTTGAGGAAACAGTGGCTTGAGGTATCATTCCCAAGACGCGATTTTTCAATTCTCGATCAAAACCATTCATTACCGATAACACGGTAATGAGGACTGCCACACCGAGCGTGAGGCCGATCATAGAAACTAAAGCGATAAAAGAGATAAAGTGGTTACTGCGCCGTGCGCGAGTATATTTCAACCCTATGTACAGCGAGATTGGTTTGAACATAACCATCTAGTCCGAGGTAATAAATTATGGAAAATTCACAGCATCAGAACGGATTCGCAGAACGACGCGTCATGTCACGTATTGATGCTGCCATACGAATTAATTATCAGATTATTTCCGACGATGTTGCCTTAAACGATCCTTATGATCCAAATTTCGCATTGCCCCGCTATTTTCTACTACTTGCGGAGTTAGATCAATTTGATCACGCGCTTAACTACGAATTAGAACAATTAGCTGAAAAAGATCAACAAATTGCTCGAATCTTATCCTTATTCAACCAAAAATTAAACCTGATTACCGGTTCTTTGTACGACGCCATTGTACAAACCATGTTACCGGTACCGGAGCAGGTCAACTTTTCCGAGTCGGGTTTAAGCTTCTTTAGTGATGATCCAATCAGTGATGGTACCTATATTCACCTGACCTTAAGCCACCCGGAAAACTTCTTCCATGTCGCTGCGATTGCACAGGTGGTTTATAGCCGTGCGGAAGAAAATGGTAAATATCGTACCGGTGCTTACTTTGTGACCTTGCATCCGCAGGACCGTGCCAAAATTGGAGAATGTGTGAAAGCGTCACTGGAACAATAAAGCAGTTCAGTGACTAAATATCCTGGCGGGCTTGCAGGCTCGCCCGAATCTCTTTCAAGAAATACACCACCAGACCAGACAATAAAATCACCACTCCTACTAAAGCAATCAGCGGCAACTTTTCATTATTCAATACCGCCCCAATCATCAAAGCCAGCATCGGCGTCAATACATTGGTTAAAGACAAGGTTGTCGGTTTAATCTTCTGAACCAGTTTAAAATAACAGAACATCGCGATCAATGAAGCCATAATCACTGCATACACCAGTCCGAACAAGGACTTGGCATGCGGCATTGCTGTGGGTGCGTATTGCCAGATAAATGGCAACATGCCGATCGAGAAAATGACCGATAAAGCTATCGAACCCGCTGCCTGAGCCATCGGATCAATCGGTGCATTGATTTTCTTCACCCAATACATCGACATGCAGTAAACCAGCACCCCGGTAAGGGCAATGATAATCCCGACCGGCTGTACATGCTGATTTGCATCACCCAGACAAATAATGGAAAGTCCGGTTAAGGCAATGGCCATGCCGAGCCATTGGTTTAGAGACAGATGCATCTGAAAGACAAAACGGCCAATTAATCCGGCAATCAGCGGTGACAGCCCAAACATCAAGGCAATAATGCCGGAGCTTAAATATTCCGTAGACCAGTAGGTAAAGATTTGCGAACCGATAAAACTGAAGGCACCCGCCAGATAACTATGCAGGGAAACACGATCCAAAGGCAGTTTGGTTTTGAATAACCAGAGTAGCCCTAACGCCAAAGGCAGTGCCAAAAAGAAGCGGATCGCCAATGCCCACATCGGATGCAGATCTTCCACACTCCAGACAATTGCCAGTGGTGTGGTGGACCAGATGAAAACCAATAAAGCATAGGTCACCATCAGGTTACTTGGTTTGGGCATATAAATCTCGTTCTATTTAATAGCAGTTTTACGTTTCTGTTTCTGGATGGTCTGGTCTAAAGCGCTTGAGAATTCACGTTTATCACGTTCTGAAATGGGTGGAGGTCCACCTGTTTGCACACCAGCACCTCGCAAGGTATCCATAAAATCACGTAGATGCAGGCGTGCTTTGACATTAGCGGAAGTATAGATTTCCCCACGTGGATGAATGGCAATACCGCCCTTTTCAATCACCTGTGCTGCCAGCGGAATATCCTGCGTGATCACGATGTCGTGTTGTTTCATGCGATCCACGATTTCCTGATCTGCTGCATCTGCCCCGCTTAAAGCCTGAATAGAATTGATCCGGATTGAGGGCGTAATCCCCACCGGCTGATTGGCAACGAAAGTTACTTCCAGCTGATAACGGTCTGAGGCACGGATAATTACATCTCGAAGAATACGGGGCAATGCATCGGCATCGACCCAAAGTTTAAATGGCAACACGCAATAGCCTGGCATGAAAAATGATAAATGCTATTCTAGCAAATGCTGCCCGACCCGACCCGAGATTCTGCATACCCTTTTGATATGATTCAGTAACTGTTTGGCATTGCTAAGTTTAAACTCAGGTGAATAGCCAGTTGCAAGGAAAAATTGACAAGCTCTCCACTGCAATTTAAGTTTAAATTTCACCTGATTGACTTGAAAAATCAGAATAACCCTCGATTAACTAATTATAAATCAGCAATCCTGAATCAATTGTGCATATGAAAAATCCAAACAGTCCTGAGATTATCACCGTTGATGACCAAAATTTCGGTAGTCATGTTGAACACTGGAATCTACTCACAGACAACCCAGACACAGATGTACCGAAATGGTTAACTCAGGCACTTGATGCGCCTGTCATGCCGATGGGCCTGTGTACGCAAGAATGCGATATGGATGAAAATACCTGGCTGATCCAGGGGCCATCCAAGGCTACTGTACAATTGAGCCAGATTATTGCGGTAGAAAATAACAAGCCTAAATCCGTCAAAACTGCTTTCCCGACTTTTGATAGTCCTTATAAAGTGAAGGCACAGATTGAACGGATTATCAGTTGCAAATCCAATACCCAGGCGGTATTACGCCTGAATCTGGGACTGAATAATATTGTCTATGCTTTTGACAGCCTGTATAGCGTCAATCATGCACACTATGACAAGGATCAAAGCTATCAGGTCAATCTGAATGCCTGGGCTTATGAACTGGAACCTGTGGCTGAACATGAACATTTGGTTGTCGATGATCCAGCTTCAATCAAGCATCACCGTGCCCTAAATGACATTCTGGCAGCCAATAATGGCATTGCACCGGATAACCTGCAGGAACAGATTGATGCCTGGGAGCCAAAATCTGAAGATGACAAGGCTCCGGTCACTGTCGATTTCTCAAAAATGGTAGCTTACTTGTATGGTGAAACGGTTGGTCAGGAAGATGAAGCCTGGTTCCAAGGCAATATCGTCGGGAAAACCTCAATGCAGTTTATGGATCAGGAATTCACGCTTTATGATGTGACGCTGATTCATGACCAAGGCCGTCCGGCAACTTTGATCCGTGTGGCAACCCGTAATCCTGCACATAAGGATTTCACCATTGGCCAATACATTCGCGGTAATTTATGGATTCAGGCCAACATTTATCATCCTGCCTAAATTTCCCACAGTTTAAATTCAAAATAAAGGGGTATTCACCGTGACTGAATATCCCTTTATTTTTTAACGCTTCATTTTTATTCATTATTTTTAGTTTTCGATTAATTTTTATCCACAAGCTGATATTAAAAATATAAATTTAAATTCATAAATAATCACTTTATCCACAGTTTTAAATTTAAATAAACTCATTTTTAAATCACGCTAATATTATCTAGGAAATTGTGAATGCCCTATCAATCGTGGATTATAGATTTAAACAGGAAATTTGCCGATTTATCTCAATGGTTTAATTAAAATAAAAACTTTGTGAAGTTAAATTAAGATTGTTCTTTATTTAATCAATTTTTTATGATAAAAAGGCGGATAACAAATATGAATTAACGATAAATAGATCGGACAAGAATATCTATGAAAATCGTGCAGGAAGAAAATATACATCAGGTTGAGCAGCCTCATCTGAGCTCGGGGTATGACATTGATATGATGTCAGGACTATTTTTTGTCTTGGGCATGCTGATCTGTGGCTTAGTATTGCACCACTTCGTTTTTTAAAATTATTTTTCCAGAATTTTTCGCATAAAAAACCCAGCCTGAGCTGGGTTTTTCGCATTCAGACATTAAGCATTGCGTTTTGCAAACTCATCCATGAATTTCACCAGGGCTTGTACACCTTCTAGCGGAACGGCATTGTAAATACTTGCACGCATACCACCGACTGAACGGTGACCCGCCAAGTTCAACAGGTGATTTTCTTCAGCTTCTTTCAGGAACTGTTTTTCCAGCTCTGGCTTAGCCAAAGTAAATGGTACATTCATGATTGAACGGTTTTCTGGTGCAATCGGATTTGCATAGAAGTCGCTAGAATCAATGTAGCTGTACAGCAATTCCGCTTTTTGCAGGTTCACTTTGTGAATCGCTTCCACACCCCCCTGTTCCAGTAACCATTCGAATACCAGACCAGACAGGTACCAAGCATAAGTTGATGGTGTATTCACCATAGAACCGTTTTTCGCTTGGTCTGCATATTTCAGGATGCTTGGAATTTCTGGTTTAGCTTGATCCAAAAGATCGTTACGGATAATCACCAGAGTCAGACCTGCAGGACCGATGTTCTTTTGCGCACCGGCATAGATCAGACCAAATTTAGACACGTCGATCGGAGCAGACAGAATGCTTGAAGAGAAGTCACAAACCAGTGGCTTGTCAGTTTCTGGAATATTGGCGAATTGCAGACCACCGATGGTTTCGTTATCTGCATAATGCACATAAGCGGCATCATCAGACAGGTTCCAGGTGCTTTGATCGGCAATGGCCAATTTACCGTCTGCAGTTTTGGTACCTGCTTCAACAACATTGATGTCGCCATAGCGTTTTGCTTCTTTTAACGCTTTTTCAGACCAGATACCAGTATGGATATAATCCGCTTTGTTATTTTTGCCCAGCAGGTTCAGTGGAATCGCTGAGAATTGCAGAGATGCACCACCCTGTAAGAACAATACTTTATAGTTCTCAGGAATGTTCATGAGTTTGCGTAGGTCTGCTTCGGCCTTTTCCGCAACCGCGACATAGTCTGCACTACGGTGGCTCATTTCCATGATCGAAAGACCCTTGCCCTGCCAGTCAAGCATTTCAGCTTGAGCCTTTTCAAGTACGGCAGTAGGTAATGCAGCAGGACCAGCACAGAAGTTGTACGCGCGCATGATTTTTCCTTTCAGAGTGAAACACAATAAAATGATGGCATTTAACCATATCTCGGCGTAGCTTGCACAAAATTATTTCTATCTAGGAATGAAGATAGAGTCAAAAAATCAATGTAGATTCGAGGGATAATTTGAATGTGTTTTATTTTTCAGAGCTTAACTGAGTGATTTTATTTGTGTGTAATCTTCTAGAGCAAATATCAAAATAAATCCTTTGGCAATGGGCTGAAATTTAATCATGGTTCATTCAATGTTGATGAGTACTTTAAAAGTGAACCTCTTTTCGATGACACAATACTACAACTGAATCTGTCGCTGACTTGCAAGCACTTGATTTATAATGCAGCTTAAACTGAATGAATGTGACAATTACATCACCACTTTATGAGCATAAAGAACAATAAACGACGTGTCTGCTGGGGTTTGACCGTGCTTGCATCCATGATGTATGGCACCCTTACACATGCGCAAAGCATCAGCTTTCACGATGCTGAACGACAGTTATTACAACGCAGCTATAGCAACCAGGCTTTCCAAAGTCTGGAACAGGCTGCAAAACTTGAAGCAGAAGCGGTTAAAGGTATAGGTTTGCCAAGGGTTGATCTGAATATTCGGGCTTATGCCTTTCGTAATGAATTAGATATTCCTTTAGGTGCTGTTAAAAATAACCTTGAGCAGTCACTTACCAATGGCTTAAATAATAAAATTGATGAGTTTAATTTAGATCAAAATATTGCTGACCCGCTTAAAGAAGGCCTGAAACAACCTATTCATGATGGAGTGGGTTTAATTCCTGATTCATCCAATGTAGTGCTGAGAGATGAAGTTATTCGCCCGACTGTTTCCGTGATGATGCCACTTTATACCGGTGGCCTGACCCGTAGTGCCAAAGAAATTGCCAATATTCAGGCGGGTCGCAGTGAACTCAGCAATCAACAGCAGCAGGACACTCAACGCTTTGAACTGATTCAGGCATATTTCAATGTACAGCTGCAAAAGCAGCTACTCGAAGCAGCGCGTTTTAACGCAACTGCTATGCAGCAGCATTATCGCAATGCCCTGAAAATAGAACAGCAGGGCTTTATCAGCAAAGGGCAACGCATGCAGTTTGAAGTAGCGCGTAACAATGCAGAGCGTGCCCAGCAAAATACCCAAGCCAACCTCAAGGCCGCACTGTTCCAGCTGAATAACCTGTTGCAGGACAACAGCATTACCGAACTGAGTACACCTTTATTTGTCAATCGTGCTGAACCGCAAAATGTCAATGTTCTGCTCAGCAGCTTTAGTGAGAACTCCCCACTGATCAAAAAAATGCAGCTGGATACCGAACTGGCCAAAGCCAATGTCAAAGCCCAACAAGCAGCAAAAAAACCAAATGTGTTTGCCTTTGGCGAATACAGTCTGGATGAAAATGAAAATTGGATTGTGGGTGTCGCAGCACGCTATAACCTGTTCTCTGGCGTGGATAAAAACAAGTCTATTCAGGCAGCAGAGCTGAAACGCTTTGCTGCTGAACTCATGACGGCGCGCACTCAGCAAGAAATTGAAAACCTGATTTATAAATCCTTTAGTGAAGCCGTCAGTGCTCAGCAAAGTGACGTATTACTACAACAGAACTTAAAAGCGGCTCAGGAAAATCTGCGGATTCAGGAATTATCTTTTAAAGAAGATGTTGGGACGGCCAATCAGGTGATTGATGCACAAAACATGCTAAGTAGCCTGAAAGCGGAAATGGCGGTGAATGCCTATAAATATGTAATGTCATTGGCCACCCTGTTGCAAAGTCATGGTTCGCTTGCAGAATTTCCCAACTATATGCAACATGCCAATACCCACTATATTCGTTAATGGAGCCACACATGACTGATGCGCAAAAGCCAGAACACCCAGTTGATGAGCAGGCTTCAGAAATGAATCAAGACCATCAGACTGAGGATCTTTCGACTGAAACAGCAAAAGAAAAACCTGTAAAAAAATACCTGTTACTCGCTACGCTTCCTATACTCCTAGCGCTAATCGGTTTTGGCTTATGGAAAACCTATCAGCCCAAAGACATTGAACTGCAAGGCCGGGTTGAAGCAGAAACGGTGCAAGTTGCGACTAAAGTGCCAAGCCGGATTGAAGCGGTGTATATCCATGAAGGTGATGAAGTCAAAAAAGGCCAAGTACTGGTCAAACTGAATAGCCCTGAAGTGGAAGCAAAAAAACAGCAGGCTTTAGCAGCTTTGCAATCTGCCTTGGCTTTGCAATCCACCGCCGAACGTGGCTCCCAGGACGAAAATGTTGCTTCACTATATGCCAACTGGCAGTCCCTTAAGGCACAGGAACAACTCGCTAAAACTTCCTATCAACGTGGAGCTAACCTGTTTAAGGAGGGCGTCATTTCCCGCCAGCGCCGAGATGAACTGTTTGCAGCTTCACAATCTGCATCCCAAATGACCGAAGCTGCTTATCAGCAATATGCCCGGGCTAAACGCGGCAGTACACCAGAACAGAAAAGTTCAGCAGATGCTCAGGTCGATATAGCCCGTGCAGCAGTCGCTGAAGCCAATGCACTAGAAGCAGAAACTGAATTATTGGCACCGATTGATGGTACCGTCTCCAAAACCTATGGCAATGTCTCTGAACTGGTCGCTGCTGCTGTGCCGGTGGTCAGCCTAATTTCTGCAAAACGCTGGATCAGCGTGAATATTCGCGAAGACCAATATGCGGCTCTCGGTGAAAACAAACAGCTGGAAGGCTTTATTCCAGCACTCAATAAAACTGCAACCTTTAAAGTCAAAGGTATCAGTGCCGAAGGTGAATTTGCCACCATTAAAACCACCCGACAGACTGGCGGTTATGATGTGCGCAGCTTTAAAGTCCATCTGGTTCCAGTGAACGACATTCCCGGGCTAAAAGTCGGTATGAGTGTGCTGTTTAAACTGCAAGAGCCAAAATAAATGCAAACAGGATTCTGGGCAGGCATCCAGCGCGAACTGCGCTATTTATTCCGCGAAAAGTGGGATCTGGCACTGGTTCTGCTTGCACCTGCCTGCATCCTGATTCTGCTGGGCGGTATGTTTGCTCAAGGCAAACCGGATCATTTACCGATTGCGATTATTGATCAGGATCAAAGCAGCCTGAGCAGTAAGATTTATGATCATTTATCTTTGAATCATACCTTACAAGTGCATACCGTTTCCGATCAAATGGTCGAAATCGAAAAGCTATTAAACGAAAATAAAATCTGGGGCTATATTCATATTCCTGCCGGAGCCGAGCAGCGACTGGTCAAGGCCCAAGATGCCGAAATCAGTATTGCTTTCAACCAAAGCTATTTCAGTATCGGTAATACCATTTCTTCAGCCATGCTACTCAGCACCTTGCAAGCCCTAGCTGAATTTACTGGTAAGCAGTATCTAGTTAACACGCTCCCCTATCTGAATGCACCTACACCGAATATTAAAATTTCCCCACTGTATAACCCACAGCTGAATTATGAATTTTATCTGGAACCCTATATGGTTCCGGCGATTCTACACTTGCTACTTTGCTGCTGTGTGGCATTTACGGTAGGTCAGGAACTGAAACGGCATACCTTTCAGGAATGGATCAGTCAGCAAAGCCTGTGGTCAGCGCTGCTGTCTAAAAATCTGGTCTATGTGGCAATCTTCTGCGTCTGGACCTGGATCTGGATGATATGGATAGTGGAAATTCGTGGCTGGTTTATTGCCGGATCACTAGGACTGATTTTATTGACACAAGTGTTGTTCTATAGTGCTTATGCCTTTCTCAGTAGTGCTGTTGTACTTGTCACGAAGGATCTCACCAAATCTTTTGGCCTACTCGCAGTCTATGGCGGTTCATCGCTCAGCTTTGCTGGAGTTACTTTACCCCTGAACAATGCCCCACTGTTTACCCAGTTCTGGGCCAATATCATTCCCTATACGCCCTATGCCAAATTACAAACTGAGCAATGGGTGATTGGCAGTCCGCTCTATCTGTCCCTGCAACCGTTATTGGTACTCGCTGTCTATGTAATACTTTATGCGGTGCTAGCTTATATTTTTCTGAAAAGAACAGCCCAAGGAGTGTCCTCATGAAAGCACTTTGGGCAGCTTATTGCCAAACTTTTAAGGATATTATTGCTAATACCAGCATCTTCACGACACTGATTTTATCGGTATTGTTTTACAGTTTTTTCTATCCAACCGCATATAAGGCGGAACAGGCAGAAGCATTACCTATTGTTATCGTGGATGAAGAACAGAGTGCGCTAAGTAACACCATTATCAGTCATGTTAGCCAGAGTCCCAATGTGCAGATTACAGCAGTTACCGGAAATTTTGCTGAAGCCAAACACATGGTCGAAACCCAGCAAGCCGATGGCATCCTATTATTGCCAGACAATCTTTCCCAGACCATCCGGCATGGAGAAAATGGCGGGATCGGATTGTATTTAAGTGCTGCCAATTTCCTGATTACTAAACAGATCGGTTTAGGATTGGTTTCATCAGTTGAAAATACTTTAAGTGAATATGCCGAACGCTTTAGCGAGATTTCGCATTTTTCTCCTGCCCTATCCATTCACCAGATTCCGCTATTTAACCCGCTGTCAGGTTATGGCAGTTATGTATTTCCAGCTGTAGCACCGTTGATTATTCATCAGACGATTTTTCTGGGACTGAGCATGCTGTTGGCGCTGTATCGGGAAAATAAACAGATCATCAATCTGACCCGTTTGTCCGGGATTAGTCTGGCCATTCTGACCATTGGTTGTCTGGGCTGTTACTACCTGTTTGGCTTTACCTTCTGGTACTTTGATTATCCGCGTGGCGGGAATTTCTGGGGTATGCTGTTGGCTGTACCTATCTTTGTGTTTTGCATCATTGGGATTTCCACCCTGTTTGCCAGCTTTCTGGACATGCCGGAACGTGCTGGACACGTCATCGTGTTTACCTCGATTCCGCTGTTTATGCTCTCGGGCGTAGCCTGGCCCTATGCTGCCATGCCTGCCTGGATGCAAATGCTGGGACAAACTCTGCCTTCAACACAAGCCGTGCATTTATTTATTCAACTCAATCAGATGGGTGTGCCGACCTCGCTGATACTTGGCAAGTTAGCCTATTTGCTGGCTGTGGGAAGCATTTGTTTATGCTTAGGCTATTACCGTTTAAACCGACAAAATAAACAGCTTTCGTTTGATTAAACTAGAGCTTATTCCCCGTAAACCCGAATATAGAAATTCTGGATTTTGGTACTGCCATTGGGCTTGTCAAAGCTGACATCGTACTGCACCAGATTCTTTGGATAGGCAATTTCATAGCTGACCTTGTATTCACTCGGTTTGCCGGTTTCTTCCACAAAGGTTTTCACCATCAAGGTCTTGGACTTGTATTCACCCTCCGGAATGGAATGTGAAAACTTTTTCATGGTTTTCTGGTTTTCCTGGAAATACTGCTGAAGTTTAGGATCCAGATAGCTTAGGAATTCCTCATACTTGCCATCACGCAGGTCGTTGTAAGCAATTTCAGCTACCTTTTCCTGCGCAGGACTCGGATTCGGCACCTGATCTGTATTGCTACAACCTGCCAGCAGACCTAGTCCAGCCAGTAACATCAGTTTGGTTTTCATCATCTCATTTCCAATCAAATCTGTAAAAAAGGACGCCGAAGCGCCCTTTTTATAAGAAGAATACAGCTTATTCTTCTGTGGTGTTGTCTTCATCCTGAGCTGTTTCAGCAGCATCAGTCGTTTCAGATGAAGTCTGTTCGGTTTCTTCAACCAGATCCAGTTCTTCTTCATCGTCAACTGCTTCGATCGCTTCAACACCGACCAGTTTTTCATCTTCTGCCAGACGGATCAGACGTACACCTTGGGCATTACGGCCAGTCTGTGCCACTTCAGATGCACGGGTACGAACCAGCGTACCGCCATCAGAAATCAGCATCAGTTCTTTAGAAGCATCAATCGCAACTGCACCCACCAGCTCACCGTTACGTTCAGAGGTCTTGATTGCAATCACACCCTTACCGCCACGTTTCTTGGTTGGGAAATCATCGACCGGCGTACGTTTACCATAACCGTTTGCAGAAGCACACAGCACTTCGCCAGTTTCTGGAACCACTACCAGTGATACGATACGGCTAACCAGGTTGCTTTCTGAAGAGTCTTCATCATCCGATTCAACATCGACATCTTCAACATCTTCTACCTGAGACGCACCGATGGTCACACGCATACCGCGTACACCCTTCGCTGAACGGCCCATGGCACGAACGTCAGTTTCAGCAAAACGGATTGCTTTACCTTCATTCGAGAACAACATGATTTGCTGTTCGCCATCGGTAATTGCCACGCCTATCAGGGTATCATCACCATTCAGTTCAATGGCACGCAGACCATTTGAACGGACATTCGAGAATTGTTCCAGCTCAACACGCTTGATGGTACCGTACTCGGTTGCCATGAATACGTAGAAGTTTTTACGCAGGTTTTCTGCCTGTTCAGCAAACTCGGCAACGACTTCATCATCCAGATCAGTTGCAGACAGTTCTACACCCAGCTGTTTCAGCTGTGAACGCAGAGCATCGGATAAGTCATCACCATCTGCCAGTTCAGCAAAGGCTGCTTCTAGCTCGGCATAGTGTGACTTGATGATGTCATTTTCTAGCAGCTTGTCTTTATTCGTTTTCACGAAGCTGCGGAAATCTGCCAGACGATCCTTGAAGCGTTTTGGCGCATCAATCACCGGCAGAATTGCTGTAATGGTTTCGTTGTCCTCAAGCGGTAACAGATTCACCATTGGACGACCTTTGGAACCACGAGAGGCTTGAGGTACTTCAAAGACTTTCAGACGGTAAACCTTACCGACATTGGTGAAGCAGAGTACGGTCGCATGGTTCGAAGTGACGATCAGATGACGGATATAGTCATCTTCTTTCATCGAAGTGGCTGATTTACCACGGCCGCCACGGCGTTGTGCCGCATAGTCAGATAATGGCTGAGTTTTCGCATAACCAGAGTTCGAAACAGTCAATACCACCTGTTCTTCTGGAATCAGGTCTTCACGAGAGAAGTCCACGCGAGATTCCACGATCTCGGTACGACGTGCATCTCCATACTGTTGCAGGATTAAAGAAAGTTCTTCTTTGATCACGTTCATCAGCAGGTTAAAGTCATTCAGAATCGCGGTGTATTCTGCGATTTGTCCCAGAATCTCGGTATATTCTGCTTGTAACTTGTCCTGTTCCAGACCAGTTAGACGGTGCAGACGTAATTCCAGAATTGCACCGACCTGGGTTGGAGACAAACGGTAAATCTCGCCATCAATACCGAATGGACGGCTTGGATCTTCACCTTCAATTTCGTCAGGGCGTACAGAAACCGCGCCCGCTTTTTCCAGTAATGCAGCCACGCCACCTGCAGCCCATTCACCGGCCTGTAAACGTTCACGTGCTTCTTGTGGGTTTGCAGAAGTCTTGATGGTTTCAATGATGGCATCAATATTCGCCAGTGCAACCGTCAAACCTTCCAAGATATGACCACGTTCACGTGCCTTACGCAGTTCGAACATGGTACGACGAGTCACTACTTCCTGACGGTGACGGATAAACGCGGCAATAATGTCTTTCAGGTTCATCAATTTCGGCTGGCCATTATCCAAGCAGACCATATTGATGCTGAAAGCATTTTGTAGCTGGGTATTCAGGAACAGGTTATTCACGATCACTTCAGCGTTTTCACCACGCTTCAGGTCGATCGCAATACGCATCCCTTCCTTGTCGGATTCGTCACGCAGTTCTGAAATACCTTCCAGTTTTTTCTCTTTGACCAGTTCAGCGATACGTTCAATGGTTTTCGCCTTGTTAACCTGATATGGAATTTCAGTGAAGACAATCGTGCTACGACCAGATTTCGCATCTTCTTCGATATGGTATTTACCACGTATGAACAGACGCCCTTTACCGGTACGATACGCGTCGACAATGCCAGATTTACCGTAGATGATGCCGCCTGTCGGGAAGTCAGGACCTGATATGTGCTCCATCAACCCTTCAATGCTGATATTTGGATCATTGGCATACGCCAGGCAGGCATTGATGACCTCAGTCATGTTATGCGGTGCCATGTTGGTTGCCATACCCACGGCGATACCAGCAACACCATTCACCAGCAGATTCGGAATACGCGTTGGCAGCACTTGTGGAATGCGTTCAGAACCGTCATAGTTGTCTTCCCATTCCACGGTATCTTTTTCAAGATCGCTAAGGAGTTCATGGGTCAGCTTACGCATACGTACTTCGGTATAACGCATTGCCGCTGCACTATCGCCATCGACAGAACCGAAGTTACCTTGACCGTCTACCAACTGGTAACGCAAGCTAAAATCCTGGGCCATACGGACAATGGTTTCATAAACGGCAGAATCACCATGCGGGTGATATTTACCGATTACGTCACCGACTACACGTGCAGACTTTTTATATGCTTTGTTATAGTCATTGCCTAATTCGTGCATTGCGAAAAGCACACGACGATGAACCGGTTTTAAACCATCTCGTACATCGGGCAATGCACGTGACACAATCACGCTCATCGCATAATCGAGATATGAGCTTTTAAGTTCATCCTCAATGGCAATCGGTCTAATTTCCGATACGCTCATGCATACTCCTTATTCTACAGGTCCAGGTTGACCTGTATTTATATGTCGTAAATCTAGCTAAAAATTGGCCCAAAAAAAGGTTGAACCAATATTAAAATTCAGTCGGACAGTATAGCATAAAACCGCCCAAATTAAGCCGTTTCCGATACAACTATCTAAAGGATTTTCAGTAGAAATTTTAACCAATTCACAGATTTTTACGTATAAAAAAACCTCCCCAGACAGAGGTTCATTTTGAACCTGATTTATGGGGGTTCAGGTATGGAAATTTTCACTTCGGAATCTGTAATTTTATCTGGGCAATCGAGGGGTGAAAGCTGTTTTGACCTTACTTTAAAATCTCATTGGAATCATAATCAGGCAATTAAAAACCAAGTGATTTTCTATCCAACCTATCGGGAATTCTAGCAACAGATCATTTAAGTTTTCAGAAAATGACCTTCATCAATAAAACATGAATAGAAGCATTATTTTTATCTCATCTGAGATATGTTGATTCTCATCTTTATATACCAAAAAACAGCGTATCTACTAGACCTCTTGCGAAAGTAAAAACTGCCTCAATATAGATTTCATGAAATATCAGAAATTAAACCGTTTTTCAGATTCTGAATTCAAGCGCTTGGTTG
>NZ_JPQO01000026.1 GCF_000773685.1 Acinetobacter sp. HR7
TAATTTTTTTAATCTTGTAGTGACTTAATTTACTGTTTTCTATCATGATTCTAGACTAACATAATCATTTTGCTAGTCTAGAGCCTTTTAAAAAATAATTTTATTCTTTGGGTGAAGATTATCGACTCAAAATATTGATTAAGTCGTTTAAATACTTACCAACTCATACTTACATTCAAAATGAACCATCCTAAATAAAAGACCATTTTTATTTCTCGTGATCAAAAAATAGAAAGACCCGATCAAATCAGCACTTTTTTTGTATTTGCGGGCGGCAATAATTTATTTAGCGACAAAATTCAAGTACACTAGGCTTAACTTTTTACATGCTTTTTCTTTCGATGCGAGATCGAAGAATCAGCCCTTTCATGCCTTTGAAAATTCGCGTGGCTAACAACTGTATATGAATCAAAGCATCCACAATACGATGGAAACTACTCCGCACATCCGTGTTCTGGATGAATGGCAGGAGACGATTCCTGAGGATCTTTATATTCCACCCTCAGCATTTGAAATCCTGCTAGAGCATTTCGAAGGCCCGCTCGACTTTTTAATTTACCTGATCCAGAAAAACGGTTTTGACCTGTTGCAGGTCGATATTGCCCCGATTGCAGCCCAGTATCTCTCTTATATGGATGCCATGAAATCGCTGAATATCGAACTGACAGCCGACTATATGGTGATGGCGGCGTTACTCGCGGATCTAAAATCCCGTTTATTATTACCAAAACCAAAATCAACTTCTCCAACAGAACAAGACCCGAAAAAAGAACTGATCGACCGTCTGGAAAATTATTTACGCATTAAACAGGCCGCAGAACGTCTTGGCAAAATGGACGTTCTGGAACGGGATACTTTTGAGACCAATGTTCACCTAGGCGATTTTATCCAGCCAAATGAAGGTCACAGTGCCGATCTGCTGCGCGATGCCCTGCTGTGTATCTTTAACCGTCCTGAACCAGTCATTCACCAGGTTCAGCAGGAACCGGTATTGCTCGAAGAACGGATCGCCTATATTGAAAGCCGTCTGGACAGTGGTGAAGTGCTGTCATTTGCCGAATTATTAAAACCTAGCCAAGGCCGTATGGGCATGGTAGTCACCTTTATGGCGGTTCTGGAGCTGACCCGCCAGCAGAAAATTCAGATTATTGCTACAGGTATTGAAGCCCCGCTCGCAATTCAAGGAGCACATGCATGACGATTGACCAGAGTTCAGTCTTCACCGCGGAAGACAATTTGCATGAAATTTTAATGCAGTTGGAAGCCATCATTTTTGCGAGTGATTCCCCGGTTTCACTGGCGCGACTGAAAGAAGCCTTTCAGGATCGCTATACAAAGCAGGAACTGAAACAATATCTGCAGCAACTGTCCATGCTGATGCATGGCAGATCGATTGAACTAATTGAAACTGCTCAAGGTTTCCGTTTTCAAGTCCGTGCAAAGTATCGTAATATTATTGCTCAGACATGGCCCGAGCGACCAGCGCGCTTATCGCCTTCATTGCTTGAAACCCTGGCTGTGATTGCCTATCACCAACCGGTGACCCGGGCAGATATAGAACAAATTCGTGGTGTTACAAATAATAGTCAGATTTTGCGTACGCTATTTGACTGGAACTGGATCAAGGAATCCGGTTTTCGTGAACTCCCGGGACGACCTGCGTTGTTAGTGACAACGCCACAATTTTTAAATGCGTTTGGCTTAACCAGTTTAGGCCAATTGCCTCCCCTGCAGGATGCCAAGGAAGCTTTTATGGCCCTCGATGCACATGCACCGAAGTCATAAATAGGTGAACTGTTGATAATTAATTCTAAGGTTATGCTGTCATGAGTGAAAAATTGCAAAAGGTGCTTGCACGTGTTGGTTTGGGTTCTCGCCGTTATATGGAAGAAGTCATTGCCGCTGGTCGTGTAAGTGTGAATGGGCAAATTGCCCAAGTGGGTGAGCGTATCGAACCAGGTGATGAGCTTCGCATCGATGGTCGTAAGGTACAATTCCAGATTGAGGATGAAATCCGTCGTCGCGTACTGATTTACTACAAACCGGAAGGCGAAATCTGTTCACGTAACGACCCTGAACAACGTCCAACTGTATTCGACAACCTGCCTGTGCTGGCAAATGACCGCTGGGTAATGGTGGGTCGTCTGGATATCAACTCCACTGGTCTTCTGCTTTTCACAAATGACGGTGAACTGGCCAACCGCTTAATGCACCCTTCTAATGAAATCGAACGTGAATATGCAGTTCGTGTCATGGGTGAAGTGACACCTGAGCTAAAAAATAACATGCTCAATGGCGTGGTGTTAGATGACGGCCCAGCAAAATTCGAATCATTCTCTGAACTCGGTGGTGACGGGATCAACCGTTGGTATCAAGTTGTCGTGAAAGAAGGTCGTAACCGTGAGGTTCGTCGTATCTTTGAATCTCAAGGTCTGAAAGTAAGCCGTCTGCTGCGTACCCGTTACGGCACCGTGATCCTGCCACGTGAACTGCGTACTGGTCGCTGGATGGAACTGGATAAACAAGACATCGATAACCTGGCAAAATCAGTTGAGCTGAAACCACGCCAAGGTACTGGTCTGTACGGTATGGCGAAACGCCGCTCTGAACGTATGCAGGAAAAACCAATGGCAGCACGTCGTGGTGGTTTCCTCCGTCAGCAGCGCCGTGACAATGACGAGCCAAATAATTCTAGTCGTGATCAACGTCGTGAAGGCGGTTTTGGTCGTCGTGATCAAGGTCCACAATTTGGCCGTCGAGAAAACCAGAATGGCACCCAGTTTGCCCGTCGTGACAACCGTCAGGATCAAGGTTTTGGCCGTCGTGAAGAACGTGATGAAAATGCACCACGTCGTCCGTATGGTTTTAACAAGGGCTTTAACAAATTTTAATAGCCTTTAAAGACAGATTAAAATAGAGTCACTTCGGTGGCTCTTTTTTTACCATTTATTTTAAAAATAAAAATGACGACAAAAATGACAAAACATTATTACACACAGGCTATGAACCATCCTTATCCTTTATTTTTTATGGCGCATACCCTGTTTCTGTTCTTTCTATTCCATTATTCAGTTTGGCAAAGAGAGGATCCAAACCGTAGTTCACTTCCCTTCTCCGAGATACAATTTTTTCAGGATTTCTTTACCCAAACTTTATATTATCTCGATCCATTCATCACCAGCGTGATTCTATTGCTAGCTTTCTGGGTTCTGTGTTCGAACATTATTGAATCCAAACGCATGCTATATATTTCTGATGAACACATTTCATGGATGATTTTTGGTTATCGCTATAAAACTGTTGTACGATGCCAGTATATTCAGAAAATTCAATATATTGAAATCCCACCTAAAGATAAAAATCAAACCGTGTTATTACGCTTTAAAACTCCCGATAATGAATACGACCTCAAACTAAGTTTATTTGATGAGACCACTAAACAATCAATCCTAGAACAATTATCCAAATACGAACCAAACTTATTTGGCAATCGCATGTCAAAATCCTAGATGATATAAAAAAATCCCGCACAAGGCGGGATGAGAAGCTAAGTTTCAATCTTACATCTGCGATTGAATATAGTTTTGCAAACCGATCAGCTCAATCAAGCGTAACTGTTTTTCTAACCAGTAAGTATGGTCTTCTTCCGTATCTGACATTTGTTGACGCAGCATGTCACGGGTTACGTAGTCACCCTTCTCTTCACACAGTTTTACGCCTGCAGCAAGTTTCTGACGAACTTCATATTCCAGTTTCAGGTCAGCTTTCAGACAGCTCACCACATCTTCACCGATTTCGATATCGTCACGCTGCATGTTTGGGGTACCTTCCAAGAACAGCACACGGCGAATGATCGCATCTGCATGCTGGGCTTCTTCCTGCATTTCGTGATCAATACGTTCAAAGATTTTGGTCAAGCCCCAATCTTCATACATACGTGAGTGGATCAGGTACTGGTCGCGAGCAGCCAGTTCGCCACCGATCAACATATTTAAATAATCTACGACTTCTGGATTACCACGCATTTTTATAACTCCATACCTTTATGGACTTATTATGGAGAAAAGCATCCAGATTTGCAAAATAAAATTTTCGTAAATATATGATTTTTAAATAATTAAAATGAGAAGTACTTTCATTTACAGTTTGCATGACTTTAAATCCTATTTATAAAACAAGGCGTTGCAAATTTCATTCGGAAGCAGCTGGCCAATCTGCAGCAAAATTTCCGAATGTTAAATTTTGTAAGATCTGTGACCGATTCGACTTTTCATTGCTGAATATTTCTAAAAATTCCGACGTCTTAGTCCTTTAAATGCTATTGTTTCTTACACTTAGCATAGAAAACACTATAACAATCGGGTAATTATGACGACTTCAGAATCACAGTCACCTGTACTGGTCACAGGCGCATCCGGCTATATTGCTAGCTGGGTAATTGAAAAATTGCTTAAACTGGGTCATACCGTACATGCCACCGTCCGTAATTTGAATAAAACCAGTAGTTATCAGCATTTACAAAAAATTGCCGCGGCCAGTCCCGGCGAACTGAAACTGTTCCAGGCCAATCTGCTAGAAGCATCTTCCTTTGATGAAGCCATGCAGGGCTGCGAAATCGTGTTCCATATGGCCTCGCCTTTTGTAGTAACCAATTACAAGGATGCCGTCAAAGACATCATTGAGCCAGCCGTATTTGGCACTGAAAATGTCTTGGCCAGTGCCAATAAAACTGAATCCGTGAAACGTGTGGTTCTGACTTCGAGTATTGCCGCGACCTATGGCGATGCGATCGATATCAAACAAACAGAAAACAACTGTTTTGATGAATCCCATTGGAACACCACCAGCTCTGAATCGCATCAATCCTACCCCTATTCCAAAGTCGCTGCGGAACGTAAAGCCTGGCAAATGGCGGAAGCACAAAATCGATGGGAGCTGGTCTGTATTAATCCTGCTCTGGTGTTTGGTAAATCCTTAACACCCAATACTCAATCTGGCAGCGTTGAAGTATTACAACAATTTGCTAATGGCATGACCTTACTCGGCGTTCCTCCAATGTGGAACGGGGTGGTAGATGTGCAGGATGTAGCAGAAGCCCATATTCGTGCCGCCTTTAATCCGGATGCCCATGGCCGTTATATCATCTGTGCTGAAACCATGAGTTTACTGGAAATGGGCAAAATCCTGCGTGAAGCCTTTGGTTCAAAATTCCCATTTCCTCGCAACCAGTTACCCAAAGCAGCCTTTAAACTTTTTGGCCCATTTGCCGGATTTAGCCGCGAGTTTGTGGAAAAGAATATGGGGATTCCAATCTATTTTAATGCCCAGAAAAGTAAAGATGAACTAGGGATGGAGTATCGCCCAGTGAAGGAAAGCCTAGTTGAGCACTTCCAGCAACTACTGGATGATGGTGTAGTGAAAAAATATATTCCTTAATTGTACTAGCTCAAACCTGATCTGGCAGTTACCGATTTTTTATTGTGTCTGTCAGATTAAATTTGAGCTACTACACCGACTTATGCGCCCACAGGCTCACTATCCCTGCCTAAAAACAAGCTAAGCAGAAGTCCAACGCGCATTTTTCCACGCTTGCTGTTGCTTTGCATCTAGAAAAGTCCAAGCCACAAAACGACTCTCTTTTTGCCCCTGCGTCATTTTAATGGTTTTTACATCCACTGCACCGCACTTACGCAAGGTATTTAACAGCATAGGCAATGTGGTTTTCTTAGAAACCAGTGTACTAAACCAAAGACATTGCTCAGCAAACTGTGTGCTCTCTTGTACCATCTGGCAAACAAAGCGTTCTTCTCCACCCTCACACCACAGCTCGTTCTTTTGTCCGCCAAAGTTTAACACCCCTTTAGACTGATCAACCAGTTTGCCAAGTTTGCGTAATTTTTGCGTTGCTGTGGCATTTGCTTCATCTTGCGAAGCATGAAATGGTGGGTTACACAGCGTTAAATCAAAACGATCTGAAGGTTTAATCACACCTTTGAAGATATTGCTTGGTGTCTTTTGCAATCGAATCTGAACCCCCTTCCTGAGATTTGGATTTGCCTCCACAATAAATTGAGCACTTTTAACCGATGCCGAATGAATGTCTGAGCCGACAAATTTCCAACCATAACTACGATGCCCAATGATCGGATAAATACAGTTTGCGCCCACCCCAATATCTAACACCTGAACTGCACGCCCTGTTGGAATCTGGCCGTTATTATCGTCACTTAACAGGTCAGCCAAATAGTGAATATAGTCGGCTCTACCCGGAATAGGTGGACAAAGATAATCTTGAGGAATATCCCAATATTGAATGCCATAAAAATGCTTCAGCAATGCTTTATTGAGCATTTTCACAGCCAATGGATCAGAAAAATTGACTGAAAGATCGTTGTATTGATTTAGGCTGATAAAAGGTGCAAGTTCCGGACAACTCTTGATTAACTGAGGAAAATTATAACGACTGCGATGCAGATTTCGTGCATGTAATTGCGATTTTTGTTGCGGAAAAGATTTCTTTGCTTGCGCCATGTGTATGCCAATAAATCAAAGGGAGAACAGAATCGATAAGGCAGGATCTATACCTGCAAATGAATCGATATTGTACGTGAATCCAACTCACATTGCCGACCCTGTCCTTGTATCTGTCTATCCTACACCTCTCTTATTCACCTATAGTTTTGAATTGGAAATAAAAAAGACACCTAAGATTCCTCATCCTCGGTGTCTTTTTCAGTCATTTTTAGAAAGATCAGCCTTCGATTTGACCATGTTCTTTCATGAGCGCAATAAACTGTTCTTCATTGATCACAGGTACACCGAGTTTTTCTGCTTTATCGAGCTTAGAGCCAGCTTTTTCACCTGCAACGACACATTTGGTCTTGCTAGAGACACTGCCACTGACACGTGCACCCAAGGCTTGCAGTAATTGCGTCGCGTCATCACGCCCCATAGAACTTAAAGTGCCTGTCACCACCCAGCTTTCGCCATTCAGTGGTTGGCGCGTTGGTGCAATTGGCGCATCCCAATGAATGCCGGCAGCCAATAAGCGATCCAGTACTTCCAGGTTATGTGGTGCCTGGAAGAAATCGACAATCCATTCTGCAGTGATGTCACCCACATCTGGGGTTTTCTTGAGTGCTTCCACATCAGCATTGCGTAAAGTCTCCAGAGTCTGGAAAGTATTTGCCAGCATACGGGCTGTAGTTTCCCCAACACCACGAATACCCAGTGCATAGATGAACGCTGCCAGTGTGGTTTTCTTACTGTTCTCAATCGCATCCAGCAGGTTCTGAACCGATTTTTCACCCATTTTTTCAATCTGTAGCAACTGTTCACGATGCTCATGCAGATGATAAATATCCGCGACATCTCTCAACAGATTCAGGTGCAACAGCGATTCCACCCAGCGATCGCCCAAACCTTCAATATCCATGGCTTTGCGCGATACAAAGTGGCGAATGGTCTCGATGCGCTGCGCGGCACAATATAGCTCACCAGAACAACGAGCCAGTGCTTCACCTTCGGGCATTACCACCGGAGAACCACAGACTGGACAGGTAGCTGGCAACTGTACTTCTACTGCATCAACAGGGCGAAATTCCGGCCAGACCTTTTCTACTTTCGGAATTACGTCACCACTACGGTATACGCTGACGGTATCACCAATGCGTACATCCAGACGGTGAATTTCACCAATATTGTGTAAGGTCACATTGGAAACCGTTACCCCACCGACTGCGACCGGATTGAGACGCGCTACTGGAGTTAAGGTTCCGGTACGGCCGACCTGCCAGTCAATATTTTCTACTGTAGTTAAGGCAGCCACTGCCGGGAATTTATAGGCAGTCGCCCAACGAGGTTCACGGCTCAGGAAGCCCAGCTGTTTCTGCTGTTTCAGGTCATTAACCTTGATCACCATCCCGTCGATTTCTACGCTCAGGTTTGGACGTTCTTCAATGATCTGCTTATAGAACTGCTGTACATCTTCAATATTGTCACAGACAAAATGACGTTCACCTACTGCAAAACCAAAGTGTTCCAACCATTCCAGACTCTCAGACATGGTACTCAGACCATGATGCGGCACACATTGGGCAATGCCATAGGCATAGAAAGCCAACGGGCGTGATGCAGCAATATTTGGATCGAGCTGACGCAAACTGCCTGCAGCTGCATTACGAGGATTAGCAAAGGTCTTTTCACCTTTAGCCAGATTCTCGGCGTTCAGCTTTTCAAAACCAGACTTTGGGATCAGTACTTCACCACGGACTTCCAGCAGATCTGGGACTTTGCACTTTCCATCACATAATACTTTTGGCAGGTTACGAATAGTTTTGACATTCTGAGTAATATCTTCACCAGTTTCTCCATCACCACGGGTTACGCCACGGACTAGCACACCATTTTCATACCACAGGGAAATCGCCAGACCGTCAAATTTCAGCTCGACATCATATTCAATTTTCTGGTTTGGCAGACGCTCTTCAATACGGCGGGCAAAGGCAAACAGTTCTTCTTTGTTAAATACGTTGCCCAAAGACAGCATCGGCACGGCATGGGTTACGGTAACAAATTTCGAAAGCGGCTGACCACCGACACGATTGGTTGGCGTATCTGGTTGAACCAGTGCTGGATATTGTTGTTCTAAAGCTTTGAGCTGATGAAAGAGCTGATCGTATTCACTGTCCTCAATCGTAGGCTGATCCATCACATAATAGGCATGGTTATGCTGGGCAATCAGTTGAATCAGCTGGCGCATTTGCGCAACGACAGTGGCTTCCTGTGTCATAGTTTCACCATAAAAAAGGGCGGAAAACCCGCCCTGTATATTCTTCAGTTTTGGCTATTATAAAAATCGAAATGTCCAGTTTCAATACAGAAACTTAGACTTCAGCAGGTTGTCCTGCACGGTAATCAATCGCCTGATGGCGCCAGAATTCACGCAGTTGTGGGGTGAATTCCTGCTGGTTCTGGTCATAGACAATACCATCAATTTCACGGGCAATTAAACGTGAAATGCTGTCCATGGTGTCAAAAGCATTTTGTACATCGCTATGTGGCAATGCCAGGAAGAATGCCAGACCTTTAACTTCTTCAGTCGAAAGTGTTTCCAGATCAAAACCTTCCATGCCGGTATCGGTAATTTGCAGAACCGAGAACAGCAGCTTAGAACCGTCTTCACTATAACGGTGGAAACATGCTAGCTCGCCATAACGCAGACCGTATTTCAGCAACACTTTCAGCGTTTTCTCCCCAGACAGTGCACGACCTTGCGGGAATACGCTCAGGGAAATAATGCTTTCAGCATTCGCCAGTGCACATTCATCATCGACCACTTTCTGTTCATGCAGATGCGCATCCAGAATACTGCTTTCATCATCAAATTCAGAAATTTCAGCTTTTTCAATATTGCTGTTCAGGCTGAATTCAGCAGCTGTGGCTTCAGGTTCTGTAACAGATGCTTCTTCTTTTTTCGCTTCAGCTACTGGTGCGGTTTCTTCAGCTTTAGCTACTTCTGGTTCAGCTTCATCAATGACTGGCGTATCCAGTGGGCTTACAGCCTTAGGCGCTTCTTTGGCAGGTTCAGCTTTGACCGCCTCTTGCTGTTCAGTCGCATTTTCCACAATTTCAGTATTTAAGCTTGGCTCAACACGTGCAGCCTCTGCTTCCTGCTTGGCCAGTTGTGCACGTACATGACGCGGAATCACTGGTATCTGGCTGTCTGGATCAATATGTAGCTCTGAATCCAGTGAGGGTACTGCATCAGCAGGTTTTTTCATGATCATTCGAATGCCCAGGAGCATGATCACGACTGCGACAACAATCCCGATAATAGTAGTGATTTCCATTTTTTATGCCTCCGCCGCTAAGCCGTATTCTTCTGCCTGTTCCAAATTCACTGTAACCAGTTTAGAGGTGCCCGGTTCAGGCATGGTCACACCCAAGAGATCTGTTGCCATCATCATTGCAAGCTTATTATGTGTGATGTAAATAAATTGCACTTGTTCTGAAAGCTCTTTGACTAAATTACAAAAACGTCCCACGTTCGCATCATCCAACGGCGCATCGACTTCATCGAGCACACAGAAAGGCGCAGGGTTAAGACGGAAAATCGCAAACACCAGAGCCAGTGCGGTTAATGCTTTTTCACCACCGGACAATAAAGCCAATGAACTGTTACGTTTACCCGGTGGTCGTGCCATCAGTTTTACACCTGATTGCCATCCATCTTCAAGACTTAAACTCGCTTCACCACCATTAAATATTTTCGGGAACAGGTTCTGCAGTTCTGCATTGACCTGATCGAAGGTGGTCATGAACAGTTTGCGGGTTTCCTGGTCGATGCTCTTCATCGCCGCCTGCAACTGTTCAACGGTTTTTTCCAAGTCCTGAATCTGATGGCTCAGCTCATTATAGCGTGCTGAAACCTCTTCATATTCTTCAGATGCTGCAAGATTCACCGCTCCGAGCTTGTCGAACTGTGATTGGGCTTTCTCCAGCTTGGATTGATGCGATTTCACCTCAATGTTCAGGCCAGTAATCACTTCACTATTCAATTCTTTAAGTTGCTCAGAATAATGTTGCAGGTCAGATTTAGCTGCCTGCCAGGCCAGTCGTTTCAATTCCAGCTCATTACGCAGTTTTTCATCCTGCTGCTGGAACTGGTGGCGCTGTTCAGTCAGTTGCTGCTGTTTGCTTTGTACCTGATTCAGCTCCACCTGCCATTCTGACCAGGTTTTCTGCAGCTTCGCGGTCAATTCAGCCTGCTGCTGGTACTGACTTTCTAGATACGGCAATTCCAGCTGTACCGGATCAATAAATTTCTTGGCCTGATCGATTTGGCTAATAATCTGTTGATATTGCTCTTTTAAGAATACCCGGTCTTTTTCCAGCAATTCGACCTGTTGTTTGGATTGCACTGACTGGCGACGGGTAATTTCCAGTTCCTGCTGGGCATGCTGAGTTTGCTGCTGGCTATCTTCCAATTGTGCAGTCAGCTCATCTAACTGGAATTGCAAGGTTTTATAGTTTGGTAGAGCCTGTTCCAGTTTAAGATTCAGTGCATGCAGATCAATTTCCAGATCATCTTTCTGCATCGCATCTTCTTCTAGCTGTTCATCCAGTTGCTGAAGCTGATTTTGTAATTGCTGCTTTTGTACAGCAAAAGCCTGTGCTGCACTTTGAACTTTGGCAATATTCAGATCCAGCTGTTGCAGCTGTTTTTGTGCCTGTTGCTGCTGGCTGGTGATCTGCTGTAGCTGAGTTTGTAGCGCTGTGAGCTGTTCTTTTGATTCAGTAACTTGCTGTTCAACGAGCTGGAATTGTTCTTCCAATTGAATCATTTGCTGCTCGATTTCATCCAAGCGGATCCGGTGACTCAATGCACCCTGTCCAGCTTGGCTTGCTTCATCAAATTCCAGCCCAATCACCCAGTCTGGACCGACATGGTAAGCGTCTAAACTCAGGGTTGATTGACCCGGCTGTAATTGGCTTTGTAGTTGTAGTGCCTGTTGCAAGGTCTCGACTACCGCTACTTGCTGCCAGAGTGAATATTGCGGCTCTTCAATCCAGTCCGCCAAGCACTGTGCCTTGTCCAGCTGGATTTTTACTGTGCTTTGCTGTGCTTTGAGCTGACGGGCCGTATTTTCCAGGAAATTCTCTGAATCTGAGAGCACCTGAGCGGACAGCCATTTCGCCAGGAATTTTTCGATCAGGCTGGCATGCGCTTTGCCCTGATCATTCAGTTTCAGTACATGCATCAGTTGCATAGCATCGGCTTTGGCAGCCGGATTCGCTTTGGCTAACAGCTGGGACAGATTTTTCTTTTCCGCATTCAGCACCTGCAGCTCAGATTTCAGCTGCATCTGCTGTTGCTGCTGTTCATCATGCGTCTGTTTGACCTGTTCCAGCTGCTGGCTCAATTCAGCTCGTTGGCCTTCTAATGAAGTAAGCTGCTGTTCAGCTTCTACTTTTTCCTGCTGGTACTGTTCCAGCTCATCCTGCTGCGCCTGATTCTGGATCTGTGCCGCCTGTTGTTGCAAAGTTTCTTTTTGCTGCTCGATGCGGGCAATATTTTTTGCCAGTTGTTCGCTTTGCGCCAGCATCTGCATCTTGCGCTGCTGTTGCTGTTCAACCTGAGTTTTGACCTGGGCAAACTGCGCTGCCACAGCTGCCTGTTGGTTTTTTAGTTCCTGCAGACCTTGCTGCTGGTTCTGACTGAGGCCTTCCTGTTGTTGTAATTGGGAAGTTTGGTTTTCTAACTGTTCCTGCAGCGTATCCAGCTGCAGTTCAATCAGTTGTAGGCGTTCTTTGGTTTGTACTTTTTGTTGTTCGAGTTGCACCAGACTGGTTGAGTTTTGTTCCAGCAAAGACTGTTTTTGCTTCAGGTTCATTTCCAGTTCAGCCAGCTTTTTCTCAGCCTGCTGCCATTCATTCTGTAATGGCGTAGACTGCTGGATCAGACGCTGGAACAGTTCACTGGTCGCGCCCAGATCATGCTCAACTGTGGTCAACTCAGAACGCACCAGCTTAAAGCTTTCACCAAGGGTGTTCATCTCGACCGTATATTCTTCCTGTAGTCGCTGGCTTTGCTCGCACTGGAATGACAGGATTTCAATTTTCAGGGTACGGATCTGTCCTTCGAGTTCTTTATATTGAATCGCAGTTTCGGACTGGCGTTTTAAGGTTTTGAGCTGGGATTTTAATTCAGAGGCAATATCTTCCAGACGCGACAGATTCTGGGTAGTGTGTTCCAGATGCTGCATAGTTTCGCGACGGCGTGCCTGATAACGTGATACGCCAGCAGCTTCTTCAATATAAACCCGCATTTCTTCTGGCTTGGCATCGACCAGACGGTTAATCATGCCCTGTTCGATAATGGCATAAGAACGTGGCCCCAGACCGGTACCCAGGAAAATATCGGTGATGTCACGACGGCGGCATTTGGTGCCATTCAGGAAATATTCAGACTTGCCATCGCGATTGACCTGACGGCGGACTGCCAGCTCGTTATAAGCATTATAAGCACCGCCGAGTTTGCCGTAGGTATTTTCAAAGCGCAGCTCGACACTGGCCACCCCGACCGGTTTACGTTTTGCAGTACCGGTAAAAATCACGTCCTGCATGCTACCACCACGCAACTGGCGTGCACTGGATTCCCCCATCACCCAACGGATCGCATCGATGACGTTGGATTTCCCACATCCATTCGGTCCTACAACGGCGGTACGGTTATCTTTAAAATGTAAAGTCGTGCTATCGGCAAAAGATTTGAAGCCTGAAAGTTTTAAACTGCTTAAACGCATAATGTCCTGAGTTAACGTCGCGAGCGTCTCGCCCACGCAAGTTCAATTTGTTTCATCCGTGTCAGTGATTCCAACACAAGGTTGCGTAAGTGTCGACAAAAATCTTCCATAAATAAAGTGGCCTGATGTGATTTTCGGCTCAGAATCGCATCAGTCACCAGCTTGAACAGGTCGAAAGAGTCCTGCAGCTCACGCCGGGATATATTCAGGGTCAAAAAATAGCTGCGTCGCAGTGAAGGCAACAGTTCATGGTAATAACGCATCAGATAAGGATTGCCGACCATGTCCTGCTGCTGTGACAGGCCCTGAAAGATCAGATCATAAAACTTTTCGGTATTGCCTTGGCGGGTTTCTGCTTCCAGTTGTTCTAATAATAGCTGAACGCGCTCGGCTTCATGCGGACGCCAGGTTTCTGCCATGCGATGCACGATCTGACCCAGCAGCAGACAGCACATATCAAACAGGGCACGCACCTGCATGGCAGACATTTCCGAGACAATCGCGCCACGACGCGGGTAGATTTCGATGAGTTGGGTTCGTTCCAGCAACAATAAGGCCTCACGCACCGAACCACGACTGACATCCAGTTCTGATGCAATCCTGAGTTCCTGAATCCGCTCGCCTTCTACCAGTTCACCGCGAATGATCTGTTCACCGATATGCTTGGCAATCTGTTCAGACAAGCTTTGCACTTGTTCTTGTTGCATGGCCATCCTGTCTTTATTTTTATTAATGCGGTTGTTGTCATGCTAGATGACTTTTCATTTATTTAACCCATTTTTTACCGAATTGCTTTGACATTGTCAGACAATTTTCCGTCGATAGAGTCAACTTCAACCAATTAAGTCCAGCAATAGCTGAAGCAAAAATCGCTAAGAGCCTGTATCTTTTATTATTCTGATTAAATAATCACTTGATCGGAATCATAAAAAAGAGAGCCTATTTGCTCTCTTTTTTTTAGTTGATAAGTTACTTAGAAAAATGCACTGACACCACGGTATATAAAATAAGTGCCCACTGTCAGCAACAAAGCTGCAAAACATTTTTTCAGCATCACTGGGGAGAGCTTATGTGCGACTTTGGCTCCGAGTTTTGCGGTAAAGAAGCTCATCACACTGATGCCAATAAAGGCATAAATATGGATATACCCAATGGTATTTGCTACCGGTACATCGGATTTTTCACCAAACCAGATAAAACCCAGTGCCCCTGCAATCGCAATTGGTAGACCACAAGCAGAGGACGTCGCCACGGCTTTTTGCATCACCACGCCACAACGGTTTAAGAATGGCACGGTCAGACTACCGCCACCAATGCCAAAGATCGCTGAGGCTACACCAATACCGGCACCGGCAGCCATCTGCACCGGGGTGGATGGCAAAGTACTGACTGGGTCCAGTTTGACATTGGCACGGCTAAACATGCGTGCTGCCACCCATACTGCAAAGAAACCAATCAATAGCTGTAAGCCTTGCCCCGGCAACAGATCCGCAATTCCAGCACCGAGGAAAGAACCGAGTACCAGTCCCGGTGCCAGATTCCGCACCACCGACCAGAGTACAGCCCCTTTCAGGTGATGTGCCATCACCGAACTGATTGAAGTCACGATAATGGTGGCTAGCGACGTACCGACCGCCATATGCATAATCACACTCGGGTCATAATTCAGCTGGGTAAATACAATAAAGAGAATCGGCACAATAATCAGGCCACCACCGACACCAAACAGTCCGGCAGCAAAACCAGCAATTGCACCAATCAATAAATATATGATTAACTCCATAACGATATTTACCACGTTTAAATTCAGATGGATGTAGAAACTCGCGAACTGCAACAACTGCTGGAACAGGCAGGACAACTCCCCGAAGTCTTGTTACTCAAACCGGTCACCACCTCGACCAATGACGATGTACGCGACTTGGCACAAAAAGGTGTACAGCAGGTTTTGGTCAGTAGCCGCGCGCAAACCCAGGGTCGTGGCCAGCGCCAACGCCAATGGATTTCACCGGAAGGCAACATCTATTTAAGCACATTGCTGAATACAGAGATACCGATTGATGGCCGCCTGGCTTTAGAGGTCGCACTCAATATTTTGCAAATGCCAAGTCTACAAGGTCTTGATCTGCAAATAAAATGGCCAAATGATTTATATAGCCATAACGCCAAATGGGGTGGCATTCTGGTCGAGCCGATTTCAGCCTATCAGGCAGTGGTGGGTGTAGGGATTAATTTGGCACCAATTGAAGCCGAACAATTAGAACATGCCACCACTTCCCTGTCTGAACTGGGACTAACCGCTGTCACCCGTAATCAGCTGATTGCCGAACTGTATCTGGCGATCCAGCAAGCTGGACGATGGTTCAGTCATGGCTCGCATAATCTGGCAGCACGCTTTAACCATCATGCGGCTTTTTTACAGCAATTAGTTGAATTTACGGATCTTGAGGGTCAATATACAGGCACTTTTGCTGGCATTCAGGAAGACGGCGCCGTGCTGATCCAGACCGATGCTGGCGTACAAAGCTTCTATCAGGGACAGTTACGTTTAAAGACAGGCAGTTGATCAGGTAAATCTCAATGAAAAAATTATGGCTGGACATTGGCAACACGCGGCTAAAATACTGGATTACTGAAAATGACCAGATCATTGAACATGCTGCAGAACTGCATCTACAATCCCCGGCTGATTTGCTGCTCGGTCTGATTCAGCATTTTCAAGGCATGGGAATACAGCAGATTGGCGTATCTTCGGTGCAGGATAAAAAGAGCAACGAACGTATCCAGAAAATTCTAAAACGACTGAATGTTCCAGTGATTTTTGCCAAAGTACAGGCCGAATATGCTGGACTGCTCTGCGGTTATGATGATCCCTCCCAGCTCGGGATTGACCGCTGGCTGCAAGTTCTCGCGGTCGCACAGTCCAATGAACAAAATTATTGCGTCATTAGTTGTGGTACAGCTCTAACGATTGACCTATCACAAGGTAAAAAGCATCTTGGCGGTTTTATTTTGCCGAACCTATACCTGCAACGTGATTCCCTGATCCAGAACACAAAAGGGATTAAAATTCCTGATGCTGCTTTTGAAGAACTGAGCCCAGGGCGTAATACCATTGATGCGGTACATCACGGTATTCTACTCGGTCTGCTCAGCACCATTGAAAAAGTACTGGGTGAATTCCCAGCACAACTGATCCTCACTGGTGGCGATGCGCCGCTGTTTGCCCAGCACCTGCAAACCTACCAGCCGGTTATTGAATCGGATCTGTTACTTAAAGGTTTGCAGCACTTTGTAGCCCATTTAGACCATACAGCCGCTGGATAACCTCCAGTAGCTGCGGGAAGTCGGCATAGCCATCGGTTTTTTCAAAATGCCCGGCTTCACGGATTTCAAAAATCTGTGCTTTGAGATGATGCGCCAACTGAAGTGACATCACGGCAGGTACATCTGGATCATTGCTGGAAATAAACATCACACTGTGCTTAAAGCTTCGGGTTAAGGTATTAAAGTCCAGTTTGACGCTACGCACCAGATCATTCAATTCTGACCAGCCCACCAAGGGTTGATCAAAACCAGCGACTAGAATCACCCCACGAATAGCCCGATGATGGTTCTGATAATACTGTTCTACGAATTTTAAAACGCTAAGACAGCTCAGGCCATGCGCTACCAGAATGGTTTCTGCATCCAATTTCGGAATCTGCACTTCCAGGCTTTGCTGCCAATCCTGCATTTTCGGTTCTAAAGGATTAGCCAGCATAATGCGTTTGGCCTGAATCCCCAGTTGCTTGACCTGCCGGCTCAACCAAGGATACCAATGATCATTGGAAGTCGACTGGTAGTCGTGAACAATAAAAACATTCCCTGCTTGCGTGGTCATCTTGCTCTACTTTTTATACTTGTCGTTAAAATTTCGTTTAACTGATTTTTAACCATTTTTCTAAAATCATTCAAGTCAATTTGTTCCAAAATACAGGTCATTTTATCAATGGTTATGGGCTGATTTTGACAAATGAACTTAGGACTCTCGGATCAGATAGGGTTCAATCACCTGCCAGACTTCAGGCAATTCGGTACAGCCCTGTGAATCGATAAAATGACCAAAATGTTCTGCCTGAATCACTTTGGCATCTAAACTTTTGGCTTGTTCCAGACTGAATTTCGGTGCGACCCTGTCGTCCCCTTCCGAATAGATCACCACCCGTTCTTCGATCTGCTGTTTGAGCAAATCAAAATCAATCCGTGCCGCATCAATAAAAGGATAAACCTCTTCTAATCGTCCTAGTCGCCCATTGAAACCGGCAACCAGTACCAACTGTTTGATTTTTTGCTGCTGCAATTTTTCTGACAGGTAATGTAAGGCAGCAACTGTTCCCAAACTATGTGCGATCACAATACTGTTTTCATCCAAACCCTCAATCTGTTGCTGCATCTGCTGTTGCCAGGTTTCAAGTCGAGGCTTGGTAGATGGATCTAGTCTTAATACTTTAAGACTTACACCTTCCTCTTTGGCTTTTTGCTGAATCCACGGATACCAGTTCTCTTCCGGACTCGCGGTATAACCATGTACCACAATCACCTGTGTCATCTTATACTCCTGTCTTTTTTATTGTGTTAAGAGTCTGCCTGAGTCAGGAAAGCGATTGCGTAAGTAAATGTAGGTTTTGCTTAAACTAAATTTTGGACAAATAAAAAAAGGCGCTTGATGCGCCTTTTTTTAAGATCCAAAAATTATTTTGGATCTTTATTGCCGAATAATGGGCCCATGCCACCACCGCCAAATTGTTTCTGCAGATTGCCCAATGATCGCATCATTTTTGCCATACCGGATGGATTGGCAAATTTCTTCATCATTTTCGCCATCTGTGCATGCTGCTTGATCAGCTTGTTCACTTCAGCAACATCCATACCACAACCGGCAGCAATACGTTTCTTACGGCTTGGGTTCATCAAATCAGGATTACGACGCTCTTTCACCGTCATGGACTGGATGATCGCTTCCATTTTCTTGATCTGTTTTTCAGGATTCGCCTGCGCAATGGCATCCTGAATACCCGAGTTGCTCATGCCTGGCAGCTTGTCCAAGAAGCCCATCATGCCGCCCATCTTGTTCATCTGCTCAAACTGCATCAGCATATCTTCAAAGTTGAAGCTGCCGCCTTTCTGCAGTTTTTTCGCCATTTTTTCGGCTTTTTCTTTGTCGATCTTGCGTTCAACTTCTTCGACCAGAGAAAGCACGTCACCCATGCCGAGAATACGTTGAGCCACACGTTCCGGATGGAAGGGTTCCAGCGCATCCAGCTTTTCACCCATACCCAGGAACTTGATCGGCTTGCCGGTAATGGCACGTACAGACAGCGCCGCACCACCACGTGCATCACCATCGGTCTTGGTCAGGATCACACCAGTCAATGGCAGGGCATCGTTGAAAGCTTTCGCAGTATTCGCAGCATCCTGACCGGTCATGGCATCAACCACGAACAGGGTTTCGGTCGGATTAATCGCTGCATGCAGCTCTTTAATCTCGTCCATCATCTCGTCATCGACATGCAGACGACCTGCGGTATCGACAATCAGCACATCAGCGAACTGGATTTTGGCCTGTTCAATCGCGCGATTAGCAATGTCAATTGGACGTTCATTGGCATTCGATTCAAAGAAAATCGCACCCACTTCGCCAGCAACGGTTTGCAGCTGCTTGATCGCTGCTGGACGGTAAACGTCGGCAGACACCATCGCCACTTTTTTCTTTTGGCGTTCTTGCAGGAAACGTGCAAGTTTTGCCGCAGTGGTGGTTTTACCCGCACCCTGCAAACCTGCCAGTAAAACGACTACAGGTGGCTTGGCCTGAAGATCTAGGCTTTCATTCGCCGCCCCCATCATCTTGGTCAGTTCGTCGTAAACGATCTTGACGAAGGCCTGTCCTGGTGACAGCTGAGACATCACTTCCTGGCCTAATGCTTCTTCCTTAACTTTCGCGATAAATTCACGAGTTACAGGTAACGCAACATCGGCTTCAAGAAGTGCCATACGTACTTCACGTAACGTATCTTTAATATTGTCTTCGGTTAGCTGCCCTGAGCCAGTAACATTTCTTAAACTCTGCGTGAGTCGTTCTGTTAAGGTATCAAACATTGCAAAATCCGCTTAAAATAGCCAGTAGCAAAAAATTGTTTCTTAAAATAGAAAATTTATGCATAGAATGCTATAGGATACTGTAGTTCGCATCGAATTTATATAACACCCTTAAAAAGGTTTAACATGCTTAGCCTACCTCTGGTTTATACAATCCTGGCATTAATCGCTTATACCGCCTCATTTTGGTATTTGTTTATCCATTTAATGTCCAAGCGTACACCAAATCAGTGGTTCGTGGGGATTACCGCATCCTTAGGTTTGCTGTTACACGCTATCGTGCTGTACGGCGATATGCGTACCCCGATGGGGATGAATTACGATGTCTTTGTATTGGTTTCTTTTACTTCAGGACTGATGCTGCTACTGAGCCTGGCCTATAGTACCTACCGCCCCATTTTGCCCTTAAACCTGATTGGTATTCCGGTTGCCGCGACGGGCCTGATTCTCGGTTTTGCCTTTACCCCGCAAGCCAAAATTATTGTCCAGAACTCTTTAGGTCTAGATATTCATATCATTCTGTCACTTTCGGCTTATGCAGTATTGCTAATGGCGACCATTCAGGCGGTAATTCTTCGCTTCCAGGACCGTGAACTCAAAAAGAAGCAGAAACGCCTGTGGGTGAATCTGCTGCCTTCCTACCAGGATATGGAATCGCTGCTGTTCGATATGCTGGTGACCGGCTTCGTCTTACTGACAATCGCACTCGGTTTCGGTTTCTTTACCATTGATGATTTCTTTGGTCAGCATCTCGCGCATAAAACCGCATTTAGTATTATTTCCTGGTTGGTGTATGGCGCGCTGCTCATAGGTCACTGGAAATTTGGCTGGCGTGGACAGAAAGCGGTACGTTTTACCTTAATCGGTTTTGGCCTGTTGGCACTTGGTTTTATAGGTTCCAAATTTGTACTGGAAATGCTGATTAATAAATAAGTGCTCTTCCAAAATAATTTTTTAAAAGCTCAGATTTCTCTGGGCTTTTTTATTTTTCCTACTATTACTGCACATTCACCCTCCCTACCCGTACCGTTAGCGGCCAACTAATGATTCTCGGTAATTCTGGATCTTCCCATTCCGGTAATAAAGCATCTGCCAGTACATTCAGTGGATTATGGCCCAAAGCCTTAGTTGCCATCTTCACCGCTGACCAGGTACTCATATAACCAATCAGCTGGTAAAAGTTCCACTCGACTTGCAATACAGGCGGCTGAATAGGAATTTCCTGAAATGGAAATGGTAAGTTTTTATAACCTTCATCCACATGATGACGTTCAGGCGGCCAATATGGTCCAATCGTGACTTCGTAAAAGTGTTTGAAATAATGATCCAGATGTTCTTCATCGACACTGAATACGCCTTGACATCCTCTCCGACCTA
>NZ_JPQO01000027.1 GCF_000773685.1 Acinetobacter sp. HR7
CCAATATGTTACAAAAACAGGGCTTTTTTTCTACTCTTTTTTTATATCGAACTCAGGTTATGCACAAATCTGATGATTTGCCGTACAATTGAATATTCCCCCTTTTTAATTGTTTTTATATTACTGATGGAACAAAAAAAGAGTACTCAAAAACGTAACCAGCTGCTGAACGCCGCCCTAGATGTTTTTTCCCTGTATGGCTTTAGTGGGGCAAGTCTGGACGAGATCGCACAAATTGCTGAAATGCATAAGTCCAATATTTTCTATTACTACGAAAATAAAGAAGCACTGTATGTCGAAGTGTTGACCACTGTACTACAGAAATGGCTAGCACCCCTGCAAACCCTGGAAGCCGATCTGGAACCAGCAGAAGCGATCACCAACTATCTGATGCAGAAAATTGAAGTGTCGCGTACCCAGCCGAAAGCATCGCGTCTGTTTGCCTTAGAAGTCATTCAAGGGGCACCGCATATTCTGGACATCCTGAAAGGCCCACTGAAAAAACTGGTGAAGCGTAAAGCTAAAGTGATCAGTAACTGGCAGGAACAGGGCAAGATCTCTAAAGACATCGACCCTGAACTGCTGATCCTGAACATCTGGGCAGTGACACAGAACTACGCGGACTTCGCCACCCAAATGGAAATGGTCACCGGTAAAACCCTGCGTAACCGCAGCATGCAACAGCGTGTGATCCAACATACGGTGCATATGATGCTTTATGGTATCCTGCCTCGTCCTGAACAAAACGCATAAGTTTTGCTTGGCATACGACCATAGTGATTATGGTCGCCAACCCGATTATTGACCTTAGAATTATTTTAACATCTGATATAAAAACAATAGTTTTTGAGCGCCTAACAATAAGTTTTCCTCCCAGTCGAGATGTGCTGTGTCATTGGCACCATCGGTAATGTATTTCACAGAAATCAGGCGTATGCCGAGTTTCTTGCATACCTTGGCCAGTGCATAGCCTTCCATGTCGACCAGTTGACAGGGCACTTTCGGTTGTCCTGTTTCGAAGCTATCCCCGGTTCCACAAATACCCTTGGGCAAATGATCAAAGTAAGGCTCCAATTCAATCGCACCCGGGAAATGCTGATCCATCGGAGTCACGCCCACTTCAAAACCCAGCGGTGATACATCCATATCGCGCTGCACAAACTGGCTCACTTCCACCAGTGCATGCGCATCAAAATGCGAACTGCCGGCGGTGCCCAGGTTCAATAAAGTCTTGCAACCGGTTTTTTGGATCACTTCAAACGCCTTGAAGGCTGCATTGACCTTGCCAATGCCACTGTAATGCACCTCTATACCCGCTTCTTCAAATAAGCCTTTGGATTCATTGGGCAATGCCATAATCAGCGCATGGTCGGACATCAGGTTTTCACTTCAATTTAAAATCACCGGCTTATTAAAAGATAAACCCAGTAAGCCTGCAAATAAAAATTGATTTCTTCCCCTGTCGCATGGATCACTTTTATTCCCACAAGAAATAAGAAAAATTGTGTAATTTTTATTTCAATTAGACAGATCAGTACTTCACCGAAAATTTTCCGGCAAAAGAATTTTGCATAAAAACACAACAACAAGACGAAACGGAAAGATTATGGCAATATATAGCCTTTCACATTTCCAAGCACTTGATTCGCCCATGAAGCTGCTCCGTCTAAATGCCTTAAGCTCCCATACAGAATTGCCAAAAACGGTGGTGACCATTGGTAATTTTGACGGCGTGCATTTAGGTCACCAGATGATGATCAAGCAGCTCAAAGCCGTGGCTGAACAGCAACAGCTAAAAAGTGTAGTGATGATCTTTGAACCGCAACCGCTGGAATATTTCAAAGGTTATGAAGCACCTCCACGGATTACTTCATTACGTGAAAAAGTTGAATATTTAACTGAACTTGGCGTGGACTATATTGCCGTGGCCAAGTTTGATGAAAGTTTCCGTAACCTGAGTGCAGAACAGTTTGCTGACATTTTAAAATCCAAGCTGAATGCTGAGCATCTGGTCTTAGGCGATGATTTCCACTTTGGCAAACATCGTCAGGGCAATAGCGAATTCCTGCGTAACTACGGTTTTCAGGTCACGAATCTGGAAACCGTGGCACTGGACGGCGAACGTGTCAGCTCGACCCGAATCCGTCAGACCCTGCAAGCCGGTGATCTTGCTATGGCTGCGAAACTGTTGGGCCGTCCTTATAGCATTACCGGCCGAGTGCAATATGGTGATCAGATTGGCCGTACCATTGATTTCCCGACCATTAATGTGCGCCTGAATCGTCACAGGCCTTGTCTGCACGGCATCTACGGCGTGGAAGTGGTCTGTGAAACCGAATCCTTAAAAGCGAAAGTCCAGACCAGCGATCCAAGTAAAAAAGGCATCGCTGGCTATGACCCAACCGGCCTGTTTGGTGCCGGTCATGTCGGTACCCGACCGGCTATCCAGCAGGAACATCCGGAATGGCGATTAGAAGTACATTTCCCCGAGGTTTCTGCTAATCTGTATGGCCTGTTAATGCGGGTGACATTCTTAAACTATTTACATGGCGAAAAGAATTATCCTTCGCTAGAAGCCTTAAAAGCCGGAATTGATGACGATGTCGAGAAACTGCTTGAGTTTCGTCGAAATCATCCCAAATTTCCCTTTTAATACCCCGTATTTTTATTGTAAAACGTGTCTGTCAAATGACAGATTGAATTGGAAGACAACTTGCATGAGCGATAAGCAAACTCCTGAAAATGCAGTGGATTACAAAGCCACGCTGAACCTCCCAGGTACTGACTTTGCAATGAAGGCAAATCTGGCAGTACGTGAAGTGAAATGGTTAGAAGAGTGGTATGCCGACAACATTTATCAGCAGATTCGTGCGTCGCGTATTGGCAAGAAAAAATATGTACTTCATGACGGCCCTCCATATGCCAACGGTCAGATTCACCTTGGCCATGCGGTAAACAAGGTTCTGAAAGACATCATCATTAAAAGCCGTGTGATGGACGGCTATGATGCGCCTTACGTTCCAGGCTGGGATTGTCACGGTCTTCCAATCGAACTGAAAGTCGAAGAAAAAGTCGGTAAAGTCGGCGTGAAAGTAGATGCGGCAACGTTCCGTAAACACTGCCGAGAATATGCGTATACCCAAGTCGAATTACAGAAAAAAGACTTCGTGCGTATGGGCGTGTTCGGTGACTGGGACAACCCTTACCTGACCATGAACTACAAGCAGGAAGCAGACATCGTTCGTGCCCTAGGTGCGATTGCCAAAGCGGGTCATATCGAGCCAGGCCTGAAACCAGTCAACTGGTGTCTGGACTGTGGTTCATCTCTGGCTGAAGCAGAAGTTGAATACGAAGACAAAAAATCAGACGCGATCGACGTTGGTTTCTCTGTCGTTGACCTAGCTGATTTATCTGCACGTCTGGGCGTTGAAGTTAAAGATTCAACTGATATCGTGATTTGGACCACGACACCTTGGACATTGCCTGCCAACCAGGCCGTTGCCCTGCACGCTGAAATTGAATACCAGCTGGTGAAAGCACGCGGTGAGGAAAAAGCGGATCAAAACTTTATCCTAGCCAAAGATCTGGTTGAATCTGCAACTGAACGTTATGGATTCAACAGTGTTGAAGTGATTGCTGAATTTGCCGGAGCTAAACTTGAAAATCTGGTGCTGCAGCATCCTTTAATTGCAGATCGTCAAGTGCCTGTAATTCTAGGCGAACACGTCATCGCAACTAGCGGTACTGGTGCAGTACATACAGCACCGGGCCACGGTGTAGACGACTATAAAGTAGGTCTGCAATACAACCTGAAAGTGGATAATCCTGTTGGTGGAAATGGTGTGTATTTACCAACTTCACCGATCTTCCCAGGCGAACACATCTACAAAGCCAATCCAAAAATTATTGCAGCATTGGGTGAAGCCAATAAGCTATGGGCGCATAAGCCAATCAAACATAGCTACCCACATTGCTGGCGTCACAAGACTCCAATTATCTTCCGTGCGACACCACAATGGTTCATTAGCATGGACAATAAAGGTCTACGCCAAGGTGCATTGAATGCGATCGAAAATGAGATCAGCTTCGTACCAGATTGGGGTAAAAACCGTATCCAGGCCATGATCGAAGGCCGTCCAGACTGGTGTATCTCACGTCAACGTACTTGGGGCGTGCCAATCCCATTCTTCGTACATAAAGATACCAACGAGCTGCACCCACGTACCCCTGAACTGATCGAAGAAGTTGCAAAACTGATCGAGAAAGAAGGCATTGATGGCTGGTATAACCGTGAAGCCAAAGACTTCATTGGTGATGATGCTGAGCAATACAATGCGGTTCGCGATACTCTGGACGTATGGTTCGACTCTGGTACAACACACTACGCGGTACTGCGTGAACGTGAAGAGCTGCAAGATCCAGCAGACCTGTACCTGGAAGGTTCGGATCAACACCGTGGCTGGTTCCAGTCTTCACTGCTGACATCTATGGCCATCAACGAACGTGCGCCATACAAAGGCCTGCTGACTCACGGCTTCGTGGTGGATGAAAAAGGCCGCAAGATGTCGAAGTCGATCGGTAACGTGATCACGCCACAAGACATTATCAAAGATATGGGAGCGGACGGTCTACGTTTCTGGATTGCCTCTTCAGACTACCGTTATGAAATGACTGCCGGTAAGGAAATCTTCAGCCGTGCATCAGATGGTTACCGTCGTATCCGTAACACCCTACGCTTCCTGCTGGCTAACCTGAATGGCTTTAAACCATCGACTGATGCATTACCAGTGGATCAACTGATTGCACTGGATCAATACATCCTGCAGCGTGCCAATGAAGTTCAGGACATCATCAAGAAAGCCTACGAAGATATGAACTTCCATATCGTCACCAGCGCGCTGACTAACTTCTGTATCAATGACCTCGGTGGTTTCTACCTCGACATCATCAAAGACCGTCAGTACACCACCAAAGCGGATTCTCAAGCCCGTCGTTCTGCACAAACTGCGTTGTATCATCTGGTACAGGCATTTGTTCGCTGGATGGCGCCAATCCTGAGCTTCACTGCACAGGAAGCTTGGCCACTGATTCCTGAACAGTCAGAGAAATACGTATTCACTGCGGAATGGTATGACATTCCATTGGCTTCTGAAGCGAATATCCTGACTGAGGCTGAATGGCAAACCCTGATTTCAGTAAAATCTGCGGTGAACAAGTTTATTGAAGCAGCACGTACCGCTAAAACTGTCGGTTCTAATCTGTCAGCTAAAGTTGAGCTTTGGGCCAATGACGAGCTGAAAGCTGTACTCGACAAGTTAGGCAATGAGCTGCGTTTCGTCCTGATTACTTCTCAAGTGATCGTAAATGGCTTTGATGCGGCACAAGGTGAAGCCTCTGATCTGGAAGGCCTGAACGTGAAAGTCTCTGCTGCAGACGGCGAAAAATGCGTACGCTGCTGGCACGTGCTGCCTGATGTAAACACCCATGCATCACACCCAGGCTTGTGTGGTCGCTGTATCATCAACTTGCCTACAGGCCAAGGCGAAGAGAGAAAATATGCCTAATTCACAGCAGAAAAAGGGCTTGTTTCAGTTCTATCCCCACAATTTGTGGTGGATAGGTCTGACTATTGTTTCAATTATTCTGGATCAATGGACCAAATGGATTGCCAGTACTAGTCTGAATTATGCAGACCCAGTACCGGTCCTGCCCTTTTTAAATTGGACATTACTGCATAACTATGGCGCAGCCTTTAGTTTCTTGTCCGATGCTGGTGGATGGCAACGTTATTTCTTTACCTCACTGGCAGGTCTGGTGTCGGTGATTTTCGTGTTCTGGCTAATGCGTATGCCAAAGAACATGAAAGTCCTGCCTTTGGCTGTTGCCCTGATTCTGGGTGGCGCTGTTGGTAACCTGATTGACCGCGTGACGCTCGGCTATGTAGTCGACTTTATTCACGTCTATTATCAGGACAGCCACTTCCCTGCCTTTAACCTGGCAGACAGTGCCATTACCCTTGGCACTATTCTGCTGCTGATTGATACGTTTTTCCTGGAAAAACACCGAATTCAACGTTTACAGGCGAAAAATGACTGATTTTATTAATCCTAACGAGGAAACTCGTATCGAAGCCGGCTCTAAAGTCGACCTTCATTTCTCTGTCGCTATTGAAAATGGTGTTGAAATTGACAACACCCGTAGCCGTCCTGAACCGGTCAGTCTGGTGATGGGTGATGGCAGCCTGCTACCTGGCTTTGAAAAAGCCCTGTTTGGTCTGCGTGCCGGTGACCGCCGTACCGTTAGCCTTCCTCCAGAAGAAGCATTCGGTCCATGGAACCCTGAAAACATACAGAAATTTGACACGGTTAAATTTGCTGAACGTCCAGTCGAAGGCCACATGATCGAGTTTGAAGACAAGGCCAAACAAAGCCTGTATGGCGTGGTGAAATCGGTAAATGATGACATCACCGAAGTGGACTTTAACCATCCACTGGCGGGCAAAAACATTACTTTTGAAGTAGAAATCTTCAAGGTCACCCCTGCTGGTCAGCAAGGTGTGCAGTTGATGTAAATCAATGCAAATCAAAAAGCGCCTTCGGGCGCTTTTTTCATGCCTGATACAAATCCTCTCTATTCACTCCGCAAAATTCTGATTAATTTAAAATTAGTGAATTAGAACAGGATAATAAGATGAAAATTTACATCATAGTAGGCAGTGTGCGTGAGGGACGTACCGCGATTAAAGTGGCTGACTGGATCTTTAAGCAGATGAAAACCTATCACTTCAGTACAGTAGAGGCCGAAATTGTCGATCTGAAAGAATGGAATCTGCCTATTTTTGCTGGGGCACATCCACCACTCACCGGAATTTATAACCAGCCGAAACAGCAGGAATGGGCCGATTTTATCGCGCTGGCCGATGCTTTTATCTTTGTCAGTCCAGAATACAACCATGGCTATAGCCCGGCCCTGAAAAATGCCCTGGATTATCTGGGCAAGGAATGGCAGGGCAAACCAGCAGCTTATGTGGGTTATGGCGCCACCAATGGCTCGCGTTCCATCGACCAGATCCGACAGGTCGGTACCCAGCTCGGCATGATCGATACCAATGCCATTGTCGAAATTCGTGACATCTTTAACCGTAACAAGGACTACACCTTTGAAGGCAATGAGTTTGACAATAAAACCTTACGCGCTGTGATCGACAAGCTGATTCAGTATGTCAGTGCCTAAATAAAATCCGACAGCCACGTCAGTTTTAACCTACACGGGAAGCAGAGATAACGGCTATGGGGTGACAGGCAAGCGGGCTATATTAGAGCCATAGCCGGACAGGATGTCCACCCGCGATACAAGAACAAGAAAAAGCGCATCTCAACAGGAAGTTGTTAGATCCGACAGGAGTCAGATCGTCATAGCACACTCAAAAGGCCTCGACAGGATGTCGGGGCCTTTTACTTTATCAGTTTTTACCAAGCTGAGTCATCCCACTGCCTTGCTGCAAAATTCAGCACTACTGTACGCTGTAGCGCACATAGATTGGGGAGAATTGAGGCTATGCTGACTACTAACCTGCACGTATAGTACAGACATACAGGACAGGAAGTCTTGAAGAATAAAAAACAATAAATGCAGCAGGAAGCTGACCGGTATGACAGGAGTTATACCTTTAGAATGAATCTGGAAAAAGCCCGGACAGGATGTTCGGGCTTTTTTCTTTTTCAGGTCTGCATCATTGAAAAGAGGACGCTTCCCGACCTTATTTCACAGCCAGTACCTCAGGGTGCAGTTAGCTTTAACAGTCTTGCCTGTGGACCATCTTCAATCACCCAGATCCCACCATCCTGTGCCTGAATTGCCCCACGAATCCGGGCTTTCATATCCAGACGCTGCACTTCTTTCACTGGTTGTTGCGTGGTATCCACGATCATGATGGCTTTAGAGGACAGCCCTGTAGCAATCGCCTTATTCTGCCATTGTGGAAATACTTTACCCGTGTAGAACATCAAGGAGGATGGTGAGATCACTGGTGTCCAGTCGATAGCCGGTGCTTCAAACTCCGGACGGGAACTATGATCGGGAATTGGTTTACCATCATAATGATCGCCATTAGATACGATCGGATAGCCATAGTTTTTGCCTTTCAGCACTTTATTCAGCTCATCCCCGCCTTTCGGTCCCATCTCAATCACCCAGAGCTGCCCTTGTGGATCAAAAGCCAGACCTAAAGGATTACGGTGTCCCAAACTCCAGATCTGTTTGGCAATCTCGCCCTGATTCATAAATGGATTATCGGATGGAACCGAACCATCATCATTCAGGCGGATAATCTTGCCAGCATTAGATTTCATGTCTTGAGCAGGGTTAAACTGCTGGCGCTCACCCGAACTGATCCACAGTTTGCCGTCTGAGCCAAAGATAATCCGGTGTCCATAATGGCCCTGCCCGGAAGAAAACTTCGGTACCTGCGTCCAGATTTTTTTGATCTGAGTGAGTTGTGGTGTGTTCTTGGTTAAATCCAGTTTGCCACGAACCACCACAGCGCCATAGCCACCTCGTCCCTGCTCAGCATAGCTCAGATAGACCCATTGATTACGTTCAAAATCAGGATGCAAAGTCACATCCCCCAAGCCACCCTGACCACCATAGGCAACTTTTGGAATACCCTTAATTTCAGTCTTTTTGTTGGTGTTTGGACCAAATAAATACAACCGGCCACGACGTTCAGTAATCAGCAAACGGCCATCCTTTAAAGAGGTGATTGCCCATGGTTCATTAAACTGGGCAATATTGTTGACCTTATAGGCCTGCTGGGCTTGGGCAGTATTCGAGGTTGATGTCTCTGAATTAGCCTGTTCCTGGCTCTTACCTTGTTCTGAAGAAGTATTATCTTGTGCATGACAGCCTAGACTATAAGGAATAAAACCTAGAAATAACAGTGCTGCGAGATGGACCTGATTCATTGTTATTCTGCGTACTTATTAAAATGGATTAACCACAATGTAGCATTTCAGGGGCACGCTAAAAGCATAAAAAGGTTAAGAAATCGTTAACAGATTTAACTAAATCCAGCCCAGATATAGAATTATTCCTGTGCTATTTCCATCATTTGATACAGGCGCTATCGCGCTCAACCTTCGCTTCATACAATTGCTGGTCTGCAGTCTTCATTAGACGGTCCACATTGTGATAGATATGCTCGGCATCCATCACAGCAGCCCCGACACTTATACTAATCCAGGTTCGGTTGTCATCACGATTGGCGTGTTCCATGTTCAGTTCACGAATCGCCTGACACAACCGATCGGCAAAAGTTTTGGCCTGTTGATAGCTAATTTCTGGCAATAACACCGCAAATTCTTCCCCGCCATAACGTGCCAGAAAGCCATTTTCCGGCAGAATCTGCTGAATAGTCTGCACAATAGTTTTTAGAACATAATCACCTTTCAGATGGCCATAGTAATCGTTGTAGTTTTTAAAATAGTCCACATCGATCATAAAAAAGGCCAGCGAACGTTGTGTTGCACCCGCCTGCTCGTATTGTTGCTGGATCTGCTCATTTAGGGCAAAACGGTTATAAGCACCGGTAAGAGAATCCAGACGTACCTGCTCCGCCAGTTTCTGGTTGAGCAGGCTAATATCCCGGGTACGCTCCTGTACTTTCTGATCTAGTTCCTTATTCCAGCGGATCAGTTTCTGGTTCAGCACCTCGGTATTAATACTTTGCACCGCATAATCACGACTGAGCTGGAAAGTAATCAGAATGAAATACAAACAAGAGGTATAAAAAGCGATTTCCACCGAATCAATCAGCTTGAGTGCCAGCAGATAGTCATGCAGGAAGGTCAGACAAACCAGCAACACCGCAATGGAATTGACCTTGGAATACTTCACATTAGATTTGTGCATGCGATAGGCTGCAAACAGCAAATTGATAAAAACCAGAAGCGCGATACTAAAGCTTTGAAAAAAGAAGCTCTGAAAGGTGTACGGCTGTGCAAACAGGGTCACTGCTACATTTACAGTAATAATCGCTGCGGTAATCTTTAATAAATACGGATTAAGCAGGCGATAAGGTAATAAATAAATATAGATCAGGAAGAACAGGCAGGCCAGTTCGGTCAGCAGATATTCAAAGCGTGTCCCCCAGACCCAGGAAATATCGGTAAACAGGGTATAAATAAACGGTACCGCAAAAAAGCTACGCACACTCAAGCACAGGATAAACAGGCCCAAAAACAACAGAATATTGCCCGCTTTGGTGCGAATACTGCGGAACATGGCAAAGAACACCATAAAGCTGCCAATCATCAGCAGAACGCCGCTGACCACACTTAATGGAATGACCTGCTGATAAAACTTGTGCAGAATCGGGCGCGGAAAACCAATCAGAATACTATTTTCCAATCCACCACGAATATGCTGGTAACTTGAGGCCTGAATGGTAATAGTGACATCACGTTGTGACGGAAAAAAGGAAGCCAGTTTAGGCGCCATCATAGTCTGATGTTGCCCTTCTTTCCCAACCTGTCCAGCATTAATCAGCAGATGATCATCCACATACATTCGGTAAGCACCATACTGGTATGGCACATACATATAAATGGCATGAGAAAGTACAGATTCAGGCAGACGGAAAGTTTTCTGGAAAGTCCCGATCCCGTCTTTATGCCCTGTGATGGTCTGGAATGAATTGGGTAACTGAACCTTTTCTACAGTATTCTGATTTTTATTGTGATCTAAAAAGACTGTTTTATGAGAAATCGGATCAATTAACTGATTCGGATAAAAATCCCACTCCCCATCCAGATTCATATTCTGCTGTTGAGTGAAATGAAGCTCTGTAATCGCATAAAGCTGGCTATGGATCAGGCTGAGCCATATGAACAGAAAGGCTTGAAGGAGAAACTGCTGCATATGACATCAGTAAGAATGACACGTTAAGTTATTAGTATAGCATTTTACTATTGAACACAGATTAGTCATTAGCAAAAAGTCGATGAATAAAAGCTAAAATCCAGCCATAAAAAAACACCCCCGATCTTTTGATCGGGGGTGTTTAGAATAATGAG
>NZ_JPQO01000028.1 GCF_000773685.1 Acinetobacter sp. HR7
TGCTAGTCTAGAGCCTTAAATTTTTTCAATTCAAAAAATAAAAAACCAGACTTAAAGTCTGGTTTTTTATTTATCAGTTCGCTTGTTGAGATTCAAGGAACTTCTGCTTCACGTCCTCTGGTATTGGACGTTTATTGCCTTTGACATCCACTGCTACAAAGGTAAACACACCTTCAGTCACACGTTTAGGTTCACGGGAATCATCATGACTATCCCACACTTCAATCTGCATCTGGATTGAGGTATTCCCTACTTTCAGAATCTTGGTATAACAGCTGATCACATCACCCACTTTCACTGGCACCAGGAAAGTCATCTGATTGATCGAAATCGTTGCACAGCGGCCTCTAGAAAAGCGTTCGGCATGAATCGCACCGGCCAAGTCCATTTGTGAAACAATCCATCCACCAAAAACGTCACCACTCCAGTTGGTATCCGCTGGCATTGCAATTGTCTGTAGGGAAAGTACTCCCTCTGGTTTTACATGAGAATCTGACACGTTAACTCCAGGCATGGGTATTAGGATTTGGCATTCAGATGCTGGTCTAGCCACTGTTTTAGCTGAGGTGCTCTGAGTGCACCACTTATTCTAGCAATTTCATCGGTTTTATTCATCAAAACTAATGTCGGAATGCTACGAACATTGAAAGCGGCACTTAAACGTGGATTGGCTTCGGTATCAATTTTCGCAAACACCACATTCGGATAATCTTTGGCAACCATGGCAAACTGGGGTGCCATCATCTTGCACGGACCACACCAGTCCGCCCACAGGTCAATTAAAATTGGCAGGTCACTGCCGGTAATAAACTGGCTGAAATTCTGTTCATTGAGTTCAATCGGAGCGAGTGGAATCAATCCCTGATGACACTGGCCACATGCAGGACTCGCGCTGAGCTTATCTTCAGGCACACGGTTTTTGGCCTGACATGACGGACATACGATGATCATCTAACGAACTCCAATATATTGATGTAAGAATTCTAATTGGGTCGGAATTGCTTTTTCAAACCATTCACCATGATAAATATCAAAATGTTGCATATCCCATTCATGATATTCGGCAAATGGCGCAATATTGGTAACGGTTTCACGACTCGACTCAATCGGAATCAGACTATCCTGTTTCGCGGCAATAAACAGTACCGGAACAGTAATCTTTCTTACGTCCTGAATTGGGCGATAGCGGATCAAATTAAAGAATGCCCGAGCTGGAATTTCCCCGCTCCAGTAATAATCCGGATTGACGATCGATAAATAGCCTTTATAGCTATCTGCTGTTGGCAGGAAACACAGCTCGTGTTCAGAAACTACAGGTAAGGTTTTGGGTGCCATTCCAACTTTGGAGCCCATATAATCTTGACTGGAAATCTTTAAGGCTTTCGGCATCTGTTGTAATGGATACAACTTGGCACTTTCTGTACCATCCACAAATGGCACTTGCACCATAATGGCCTGAATGTCTTTAGACTCAGCAGCCAGCGAAAGTACATGACCACCACTTAAAGCGGTTCCCCACAAGACAATACGCTTGGAATCTATCGACTTGCGTTCTTTAACATGGGCAATCATGGTACGCCAGTCATCAAGCTGAGCCTTGATTGAAACCAGTTCACGAGGCCGTCCGGTACTGCCCCCCCAATAGCGATAATCGAATAAAATGACTGCATAACCCGCTGCAGCAAACCGTTGGGCATATTTGACCAGTGCAAAATGACGTAAGGCAGCCAAACCATGTGCCATTAAAATGACTGCAGGCTTTTGTACGTTCTTGGGACGGTAAAAATCGGCAGCAATGACATCCTGACCGCTTTTGACATACAGTGGTTCGACTGTATATTCGTGCATACGCGCTCCGTTGCGTTATTTTATGATTGTAATCGTTTATAAAAATTTCAGATCTTTCTGATCATTATTGAGCTTAATGCTATCATAAAGCATATCTTTATAAATTAAATGATGGAGTGACATCATGAGTGAAAATGTAGGCTTCGCAGGTCAAATTGGTCCAGAACATATCGATCAAGTGGTTGAAAAAGGTTTTAAATCGATTATCAACAATCGCCCGGATATGGAAGGTGGCCCGGAACAACCGACTAGTGCACAAATTGAAGAAGCCGCACGTGCTGCAGGTTTAAACTATGTGCATCAACCTGTTGTGGCCGGTCAGATCACTGAAGTAGATGTCCGCACTTTTGCCAATCACTACAATGAATTACCAAAACCATTATTGATGTTCTGCCGTACCGGTAACCGTTCAAATAACCTTTATCAACTGGCAAAACAAATGGATTTGCTAGATGACTAAGGTTTTTGGGTCATCTGTAATTTTGCAGGTGGCCTAAGCTTTTACGCATAAAATAAAACATTAAGCTATCACTGATACCAACCCTATAAATAAATGATGATCTAACTCCGATGAAAGCTTATCGGGTTATTTAGAGCAATTCTTTATCTCTAGCGCTCAGATTACACAATAGAACATTGAATAATTATTCAAATACTATAATGATTTACTACCTCTATTTTAATCATAAGCTGCAGTGGCATATGAGCTGCTACCTTAAATCAAAAGGTAAAGAAACAAGGATTAATTCATGAATAAAATTTTACTGGTGATCTGTTTAAGTTTGGGCTTTGTTGGTTGTAGTTCGATGAATGTGAAGCCGACTGTGGGTATAAGTATGGGAACTTCAATTTAATTTTTTTAGATTTCAGTTCCCATAAAAAAACAGCGCCTAAGCGCTGTTTTTTGTTTATTTTAGAAATTAACGATAAGTTACATAAAAGTTAGAGACCTTACCATTTGGAGCTGTAGTAGTAATTTTAAAATTATCTCCAGCTGCACAATCTTTTAAACGATATTGGTAATAAGTCGAATTAATCACATTGGCAATTGGATTACTTCCTGAAGATAATTCAGCAGTACATGATTTATTGTTATCTGTAATATCCTCTGGAGTTACAGCAATTGTGGTGCCTGATGGCATTGGTGTTGTTAAAGCACTCTTACCAAATAAATTGAAACTTAAAGAAGAACCACTTGCTCGCAAGTCACGAATAGTCGCTGTACTATCAGCAAAATATAAAACAATTTGTTGACGTAAAATTGCCGATAATTGGTTATCACAAGTATTGGTAATATTAGGTTCAGAGAATGAAGAAATACCACAGGTTAAACGTGAACCCAAAAGTTGGCGATCATATTTAAATTCACCAATTCCACTATCATAACGGTTATTTTCATTATCATCGCGGAAAAAGCTACCAATATTATTAACTAAGGTATCCACTCCTGGCGTATAAATATTATCACCGTTCGTATCAACGTAACTCTTATCGCCTTCCACATAAGCTAGTACAGATACACGACCATCAGCAGGACGTGGATTTTGAGTACTTAATTCTACAGAACATTGACCTTTAACAGTTGAACATGCTCCATCAACTTTACCACCCTCTGTAATAAAGTTAACTACTGTTCCATCGGGAACGTCATTACCGTTACGATCAGCTAATCGTGCAACGATGGTCGTAGTATCTCCATCCTTATCGTTCTCTAATGAGTTTTTAGAAACTGATAAACTAAAACTATTTTGAGTTGCACGACCCGTTGTAATGGTTATATTTTTCGCAAGTGCACTAAAACCACTAGGCAAAGTTGCTTTAATTTCTACAGGACCTGGGATATCACCTGGATAGATATTTACAATGACTTTACCATTACTATCAGTTTTAACTGTTCGATCCTCAGTATTGCCAAGACTTACAAAGCTTGACCCCCTTGGAGCTTTATTCAAGCTTAATGTCACATCCTGATTGGCAAGTGCTGTGCTATTTGAATAAACAGTAAATTCCACTTGACCACTTGAGGATGAACCACTTCCCTGGACTGGAATCTTTAATTCGTCCGTAGATGTATAAACAATAGATGTAGCTGTTGCTGCTTGAATGTTAACAGAAAGCTCTTTTGAATTTGTTGGAGATGTACTTGGCGTTACAGTAATCTTCTGATTGCCACTACATAATTTTCCAGCTGCATCATAAGCATAATATGTGTTGGAAATATTTCCTTCACTTGATGAAACAACTTTCGGATTACTGAAGCTACCACAGCCAGCAGAGAATGTTACTTCTTGATTATTTTGATAATTACCATCAGCATCTTTTGTAATCAACGTTATGAGAGTCGAACCACCCGAAACTAGAGATGTACTTGCTGCAACAAGTTGGTCAATCACAATATCAGTTTTAACGAAGCTAACATTTTTTGACTGAGTAGCAGTTTGATCCTCTAATTCAACAGAGGCTGATATCTTATATGCGCCTGTCACATTCGAATCTGTTGGCATAACACCAATACTTGCTTCACCATCAGCATTAGTAAAAACTGAGCTATTGGTAGTACTGAATGTCATATTCTCACCAGAAAAAGTAACTAAGGCCCCACGAACTGGATTACCATTTCCATCCGCTACTTTAACTGTTGCTATAGCCCCTAATGCTGAAATTGTTTGCGTTTCTGCTCCATTTGAGTCTGTTAACAAAAAGTTAGTAATTTTGAGTGACTGGACTTCAGAAGGGTTACCAGCATTATCTGAACCACCTGTATTACCACCTGAATTACCGTTCTCATAGTAGCCTTCACTACCACCACCACCACAGCCCGCCAAAAGTAAAGCTAAAGCAAGAGCAGAAAACTTGGTGCTCAATTTTGTATTAATCATCTAAATCCCCAAACCCCTCATTTATAAGAGTGTGTTATCAATAATTTTTTGTAGATTATGTAATCATAGATAAAATTTTATATAAATAAAAGCGAGACTCATCTTTTATATGCTAACTTTTAATGAAAAATAATTTGAATAAAGGCTGAGTATGTACGACCTTATCATCATTGGCTCAGGCACAGCAGGCATCACAGCCTATAAAGAAGCAATCAAACACATAGACAACATCCTGATCATTAACGATGGTTCTTGGGGAACAACCTGTGCGCGGGTGGGTTGTATGCCGAGTAAAGTCCTGATTGCCTCGGCTAATCGTATGCATCTGGTTGAGCATACTCAGGATCTAGCTTTGGATGTTAAAGCTGAAATTGATACTTCCAATGTGATGTCACGAGTTCGGGAATTACGTGACTTTTTTACTCAAGCAACACTCAATGATGTTGAACAATGGAATCCCAAACATAAAATTGCAGGTCAAGCAAAATTTATCGATGCACAGACTATAGAAGTCAATGGACGACATTATCAGGCCAAAAGCTTTATTCTGGCTGTCGGCTCACACCCAAATATAGATAAACAACAAAAAGAACTACTAGGTGACCGACTGATTACCTCGAATGAAATATTTGAACTCCCGACCTTGCCAAAATCTCTAGCTGTGATTGGTAGCGGTATCATTGCCATCGAACTGGCTCAAGCCATGCAACGTTTAGGTGTACAGACTACAGTCTTTGCCCGTAGCCAGAAAGTTGGTTCACTAACCAGTCCTGCCTTACAGGAACTAGCTCAACAGCAACTTAGTTCAGAACTGGATATCAAATTTAAAACGCTTCCAGAAGAAGCGACCCGGCAAGGGGATAAAGTTCAGATTAAATTTAAACGAAATGAACAATTTCAAACTATAGAAGTCGATTATGTCTTATCTGCTACTGGCCGCAGCAGCAATCTGGATCAGCTTGGACTCCAAAACATTGATGCAGCTTTTAACGATATTAAAAATCTGCCAATAGATGCGTCTACCAAACAATTAGGCAATTACCCAATCTTTATTGCGGGAGATGCTGGACACGATCATCCGATACAGCATATTGCGGCTCATACCGGAAAACATCTGGTTAAAAATTGTCTGAAATTTCCAGAGATCAAACCGATACTAAAACTTACTCCATTAGCCATTGTATTTAGCCAACCGGAAATGGCGACCATTGGTAAAACATATAAGCAATTAAAAGAAAATAGGATTGAGTTTGTGACAGGTTCTGCCTCTTATGAAAGACAAGGTCGTGCCCGAGTTGAAGCTATTAATATCGGTGCTATTGAACTCTATATAGAAAAGACAACGCGCAAACTGGTGGGAGCTGAACTTTTCTGTGCTCAGGCTGAACATTTAGCACATCTACTAGCCTGGATTATTGGTGAAGAGCTGACAGTGGATCAGATTTTGGAAAAACCATTCTATCACCCTACCCTGGAAGAAGGTTTACGTACAGCACTTAAACATGCACGTCGTCAGCTTGATGCTCGTGTTTAAATTCCTTTTCACAAAGCACATTTACAAAGCGCTGGCTATGCACAATCAGACGTTCCAGCCAGCGGTGAGCTGCAAGTAACTCTAAAATTCTGGCAGCATTTAAATGATGGCTGGCAGCATATTCATTAATCTTTTCACGCAATTCCGCATGATGTTGCTTGGCCCATTGTTCCAGTAAAATCAGTTCATTTTGCAAAGCCTGAATTTTTTCATGATCTGCCAAATCTGAGGCTTGTTCCCAATAATTACCCACGACTTCCATAAAGTCTAACGCAACCTGATACAGTGCGGGCTGAGTCCTTAAATCCAGACTATAAGATAATTGTTCCAGATCGCTACGCAGTACTTTCAGATAAACAACCGTACGTAGCAATATTAATAAGTTAGCCTGATCTTCTGAATGATCAGCCACCACAATTTTTTCTAGATATTCTCGCAGTTTATGGATCAATTCATCCTGTTGTTTCAACTGATTAGCTGCAACGAGTTGCCCATCCTTAAATGCAGCCTTAAACCACACATATTGCTGCCACATCAACTGAAAAATGACCTGTTCTGCTTGAGCAATCGCGATCGCTGGCACAGCCAGACTAGTTTCATCCAAATATTGAATCAGGCGATCGTCATCAGAAGGAATCAATCGAATCAGCAGTTGTTTAAATTGTTCAATAAAAGGCATCGTTAGCATAGCGCCAAACAAGCTAAAAGCGGTATGAAAAGCTGCAATAATCAGTACCTCATCCCAAGAGGACAGTAATCTGCCTTGCTGATGTAGCCATAGGAATAATGGGCACAAAATAAAAAAAGCAAAAATGGCACTAATCAGATTGAAACCCACATGCACAGCAGCCGTTCGCCGGGCATTGCTATTGGCACCAATCGCAGCCAATACTGCCGTAGCCACCGTACCCACATTTTCACCAATCACCAGCAAAAGCGCCTGCTCTAACTGGATAATTTGACTGGCTAATGCAGTGATCGTTGCAGTCAATGCAGCACTGGATGACTGTAAGATAACGGTTAAAACAAAACCAATCAGTACCAGCAAAAATTTTGAGAAGAATGTATCCGTTTTAAAAGCAGAAAGATCAATCTGATCAGATAAGCCGGACATTGCTAGTTGCAGTAATTCAATGCCGTAAAAAAGTACTCCAAAACCAGCAAGTGTTAACCCAATGAGAGCAACACGTCCCTGCGTTAAAATTTTTAGTAATGCCCCCAAGGCCACCATGGGCAAAGCAAACTGGCCAATAGAGAATTTAACCCCTAAAACAGCAACCATCCATCCCGTACTGGTCGTACCGATATTCGCACCGATAATCACACCTACCGACTGAGCAAAAGTCAGTACACCTGCACTCACAAAACCAATCGTAGCGAGCGTTGTTGCAGTAGAAGACTGTACAATCAGGGTAAAAACAATGCCGGAATTCATTGCCTTGATGGGTGAACCTGTAAATCGGCCTAACCACTGTCTCAGTGACTCACCCGCCAGATCCTTGAGGCTATCGGTCATCAAGGTCATGCCGAACAGAAATAAGCCTATTCCACCACAGAGTTGTATGAATACCTCAAACACACCCACCTCTTTTTATAATTCTTAAAGCTGAAATAATTTAAACAAAGTCACTGAAAATACAGACAGCATAACAAATGATTTAAAATTTATAGGGTGATTAACAGAATTTTTTAGGCACAAAAAAAACACCCCCTGCACTAGTCAGGGGGTGTTTAGAATAA
>NZ_JPQO01000029.1 GCF_000773685.1 Acinetobacter sp. HR7
TCAAAGTTCTGTTGCCTTAGCCTGTATATTTTTATGGCTACCTTTATAGGGTTAATTATGAACAGTAAGTGTCAACAGACCCTAATTATCAGTTAAATATAAATTAAATTTCATTGCTGCATAAAATATATAACCCGGGTTCTACATCCTGTAAAACCCGGGCTAATGAGGTTGTGCTTTCAATGTTGTTATTCTTGCTCTTATTGTGATTTCCCTGTCATCATCATGTCCATGATGTCTTCATTCAGCTTCGTCTTCCTTATGAGAAATTCCCTTCTCGACTCCCTGTGCTGATGTGATCAGAATACTGAAAATTCCCAAGCATGAATATTCGCTATCAACCGCAATCTACGTAAGCAATTTCGTACACTTTTCCGATAAATCCATCACAATTTTGAGCTATTTTTTATAAGCTTGAGCCAGTTCATCGGTCACGATCTTTTCTTCTTTTTCTGCCTTTTCAATACCTTCCTGTATTGCTTCCTGGGCCTCCTGTTCATCTGCATCCGTCTGCTCAAGTTCCTCCTGCACCTGGTCAAAGACACGTCCAGTTTGCAGTACCACATAAACTGGAAAATGATCAGAGCCAACATGTGGGAGACGTTCCATGTGTACTAAGGCGAAATCGGTGCTATGAAACACATGGTCGAGCGACCAGCGGAAGAACGGATAATCGGCATGAAAGGTATTCACATAGCGCCGCCCAACTCGGGGATCGAGCAAGCCACTGATGCGCTGAAACAAACGTGTGGTCCGTGACCAGGCCACATCATTCAAGTCACCCATGACGATACAGCTTTCATCCAGATCCTTGATCTGATCCCCTACCATCAGTAGTTCAGCATCACGTAGCTTGGAGTCTTCAGCTTCCGTCGGACTCGGTGGCTTGGGGTGCAGACAGTACAGCTGCACCGAATGTCCTGAACGTAACGTCACCGTGGTATGAATCGAAGGAATTTCATCACTGAGGATAAACTTGATTTCGGTGTTGCTGAGTTTCAGCTTGCTATATAAATGCATCCCGTACAGGTTTTCGAGCGGTACAGCGACCCTATAAGGATAATCCGGCTCAATAACTGACAGTTGTTTTTGCCATTCTTTGTTGGTTTCTAGGGTCAGTAGCAGATCTGGTTGCAATTTCTGGACTTGATCAATCAGCAGATGGTATTTCTGGTTGGTCATCAGCACATTGGAAACTAACAAGGATATTTGTCTATTCGAATCCAGTTGTTCTTTTCGGACATGCTTGACCTGTTTCTTCCAGATAAAGGTATAAGGTAGCACCATCTTCAGCTGATAAGCCTGTGCAGCTAGTAGTCCAACAAAAATAATCTGGTCAACAATGGTCCAGGGATGTTCCCAGAAAATATATAGAGCCAGCGCTATAAATCCGATCATCAGAATTTGCAGTCTGGGAAAATCGGCGCCGCGAATCCACCATTCATCACGGGGAATCAGGGACCAGAAACTGAGCCAGATGACCAGTACTGCCAATAGCTGAATAAACAAAATCATAAAGTGGCTCTTTGCTATGTCATTATTTTTTCTGAAAGAAAATCATCGTTATCAATTTTTTATGTATCATAAACAAGATATTTCGCTCAATAATATTGATGTTTCGATTGTGTAGCTATTGCAGTTGATTGCCTTTTTGGTACACTCGAACCCCCTTTAATTTTTTAACGCACCGAGGCAAAGTGACATGAAAGTAGGTCTGGTCGGTTGGCGCGGGATGGTTGGTTCCGTCCTTATGCAACGTATGGTTGAAGAGAATGATTTTGCTCATTTTGAGCCATTCTATTTCTCTACCAGTAATGCGGGTGGCAAAGCACCTGCGTTTGGTGGAAAGACTGCCCCAGCACTTATGGATGCAACAGACATTAACAGTCTGAAGCAAATGGATGTCATTATTACCTGCCAAGGTGGTGACTATACCACTGCAGTTTTCCCTAAACTGAAAGCTGAAGGCTGGGATGGCTACTGGATTGATGCTGCATCTACCCTACGTATGGACGATGAAGCGATCATCGTGCTGGATCCAGTCAACCTGAACGTGATCAAAGACGGGCTGGTAAAAGGCACCAAAACTTTCGTGGGTGGTAACTGTACCGTTTCCCTGATGCTGATGGGTCTGGGTTCATTGTTCCAGAATAATCTGGTGGAATGGGCGACTTCCATGACTTATCAGGCAGCGTCTGGTGCCGGTGCACAGAACATGCGTGAGCTGATCACTGGCATGGGCTACCTGTATAACAACACCAAAGACCTACTGGATGACCCTAAATCTCCAATTCTGGAAATCGATTCTAAAATCGCTGCGCTGCAACGTGGAGAAGGCTTCCCTTCTGAACACTTTGGTGTACCACTCGCTGGCTCGCTGATCCCTTATATCGACAAGCAATTAGAAAGCGGTCAGTCTAAAGAAGAATGGAAAGGTCAGGTTGAAACCAACAAGATCTTAGGTAATTCTCAGATTGTTCCGATTGATGGCCACTGTGTACGTATCGGTGCTATGCGCTGCCACTCTCAGGCAATCACTCTAAAACTGAAACGTGACGTACCATTGAATGAAATCGAAGATATGATCCGTCAGTCTAGCCAATGGGCGAAAGTGGTACCAAATACCCGCGAAGCATCCATGACTGACCTGACTCCTGTTGCAGTGACTGGTACTTTGACTGTTCCAGTTGGTCGTCTACGTAAAATGAACATGGGTAAAGAATACCTGGGTGCATTCACTGTTGGGGACCAATTACTTTGGGGTGCAGCTGAACCACTACGTCGTATGTTACGCATCCTGATTGATTACAAAAATGCTTAATTAAGCATCTTGTAGTCAAACTAAAAGCCGATCTTTATTGATCGGCTTTTTTGTGTCAGTATCATGAAAATAGTTAAACAAACATAGACATCCTCATCGATTCATATTGGCCTAATATGAACGATGCCTGAGCCTAGAATTAAGATGACTGTATATAACAAATTTAAAATTACGATTTTAGCGATCATGATTGCACAGCCTGCTTTTGCAATCACGGTTGAGCCCGTTCAGGTTCAATCGGCCCCTGGGGAACTCCTCTATGCGGAAATCAATTTCCGTCAGGCAGACATCAATATACCGATTGAAGTCAGCCTAGCCACACCTGAAGATTTACTGTCGATGGGGACGACCCATCAGCCACCGGGACACCTGAACTTTTTCACCCGTCGTAGCAGTAATGGGACTGGTGTGATTACCATCACCTCCTCCCGACCTATTACCGATCGTGACCTCAATTTTGTAGTTAAGATCAAACAAGGTAATGCTGCACGCTTACAGCATGTTAAAACTTCTCTCAGACCTAAAACTGATCTACTGAAAGCTGCTCTAGGCGCGAATGAGCGTCCATTAACCCCAGTTGTCGTAGTGAATGAAAAAGAAATTGATCTGAATCTACCTGTCAGTACCCAATATCAAGTTTCAAATAATAGCAAGACCGTAGAGAAACCATTGGCTGTGCAACGTCAGTCACCACCGCCACTGTCTCTAAGTTCAATCCCACAAAAAATTACTGCAGCACCCGTCACTGCTGAAAAACCGCTTAACATAAGTCCGCAAAAAGCACCAACAACTGTAGCACCGCTGTCTGTAGCTCAACCTGCCCCGACAGCAGCTTTTGTAGCAGCACCAGTAACTCCAGCACCTCAAGTCTCAGTAGCACCATCTCTACCGGTTAAACCAGCAGATAAAATGATGGCACAAGCTGAGACTGCAGCTACTGCACAAGCTGCCCCGAAAACAGTTACTGAAACACAAGCTCCTACAGCGACGCCAACTAAAGCTGAGATACCGGCACCAACTGCTCAAAGTACTACTACAAAACCAGCAGCAACTCAACTCGCTGTTGCGCCGCAAAGCCAATCTAGTGATCCGCTGGTGAAGAAGTATCAAGAGCAACTGGCAGCGGCCAAGCAAGAGATGCTATCTACAAAACCTGCGCAGGCTGAAACGCCTATGCATCAGGCAAAACCAGCGACTCCACGCCCTGTAGCCAGCCCTTCTACAGCAAAAGCCACTTATGTGGTGCAATCGAATGAGTCACTTTGGAAAATTGCGGCACGCATCGCCCAGCAACAAAATCGTGGCGTTGGCGAAGTGATGCAGCAAATCAAGAAAAATAATGAACATGCCTTTATTGGGGGTGATGCCAACCGTTTGCGTCGAGGTGCAGCATTGAATCTGGATACTACACTAGCACAAAAACAGCCTGTAAAAGTGAATGCAGCAGAACTTGCGCAGGCCCAAGCTAAACCAAAGGGTCCGACTAAATATCGCCTCAATCAAGCCGAAATGAGCCTGATTGCTGAGAACCAGAAAGAATCTACACAGCTTTCTGCTAATCAGAACACAGTTGACCGTAAAACTTCGAAAGAATTGTCATTAAAAGTTATGACAGCTCGGGAAAAAACCGTTAAATTACAGAGAAACGTAACTGAATTAGAATTGGCACTCAATCAAAAGGATCAGAAAATTCAATTATTAAATGCTCGCCTGGCCCAGCTGCAACAACAGCTCAAAGCACATCAGGCAGCGAAAAAAGCCAATTAACTAGTCGTTACAGAAATTGATTTACAGGGATGAGTGGATATATGGAGCACTCTATCTCCAAGGGGTATTAACATGCTGATTTATGTGATTCCATTAATTCTTTTGATCGTCGTTTTGCTGGTGGTCAAAAAACGTCAGGATGCTCAAGGGTCAGATAAACCCAAAGCAACTGCGGCAAAAAGCAAAAAAACTGCAAGTTCAGCACGTACTACTCCGCCGAAAACCCGCGTGGTTGAAGAAGTCGCGCCAAAACCACAGGAAGTGGTTCCACTCTCTGCAGATCTACGCAAGAAAATTGAGCGCCTGATCTCTGAAGCAAATTTCTTTGCGGCAGAAGCACAAATCAACCAGGCGCTTAAAAAAGATAATCGTCAGCATGAACTCTATTTATTGCTCCTTGATATTCATATCCAGCAAAAAGATGAGTTTGCGATTTCCCAGTTGCTCAATCATGTTCGCTCATTGGGCCTAGATGAAATCCTTGCTCAGGCTGAAGCAAAAAAAGAAGCGTTTGAAAAATCGCTTACACTTAAAGATGATGTCATTGATTTCCCGAGTGCTCAACCAAGCTCAACTACTCCTTCTACTGAAGTTCCGCCAGCGAGCAATACTACAGCATTTGAAGAACTATCACCTACTCATACACCAAGCAGTGACTTAAGTTTCGATGAACTTCAGCTAGAAAGCCAAACGCAAAAACCAGTTGTTGAACCAGCCCCAGTTCAAAATGAAATCCAGCCACTGGAATTTAATTTTGAGCCAACGCTGACTTCATCTACCAAGGAAGCAAAAGAAGAACAGCCTGCATCAACAGGTTTAGAGTTTAATTTTTCTGAAACTCCAGCAGCATCAGAGCCTGCTCCTGTTGCAGCACCTGAACCAACAGCTCCAACACTAGACTTTAGCTTTGATCTGGATACAGCAGAAAAAACTGAAGTTGAACCTGCTGCACCGGCAATGGAGTTTAATCTTGATCTGGGAACTACAGAACAGGCTGAACCAGCTCCAGTATCTGAAGCAGTTGAACCACTTGATTTCTCCTTTACTATTGATAGTAATATCGCCACACAAACTCCAGAAGCAGCCTCTGCTGCTCCAGCGTTTGATTTATCAAGTTTAACTACAGCAGAATCAGCAACGACACCGGCTGAAATTGCAACACCAGAATTCAAACTGGATACAGCGCCAGAAAAACCAGCAAGTTCTGCAATCAGCTTTGATATTCCTTCTGCTCCAACTGCTTCAGCCAACCAGGATGATCCGCTGGTTCAATCTTTCCCCGAATTAAGCGAAGTTGATGAGATCGTACTGAATCTTGATCTGGCCCAGCAGTATATTCAATTAGGCGCTTACGATGCTGCCCGTGAAATCCTGGCAGAAAAAGAAGTGGATTACACCCCTCAGCAACGTACCCAAGTCGATCAGTTACTGAATCAAATCGCTTCCTAAGCAAATTCGTTTTACACTAAAGCAGTCACGTTTGGCTGCTTTTTTTATGATGAAAAACATTGCACTGATCTATATGGGCGGAACCTTTGGATGCGTTGGCGATCCACTCGCCCCCATGCCTGCCGAATTATTTTTTTCAAAATTAAAAGAACTTTTACAGCAAGATATTCATCCGGTGGAATGCTTCTGTGCACCAGCAATCAAGGACAGTAGTGCCTGCACAGCACAAGACTGGCTAGCTTTAATTCAGCAGATTCAGCAACTACAAACGAAGGGTTACCAGCGCTTTGTCATTATCCATGGCACAGATACTATGAGTTATGCCAGTGCAGTACTGGCACATTTTCTGGGACAGTCTGCCCATGTGGTACTGACAGGTAGCCAATATCCTCTATTAAATGCTACTGGCAACAAACCACGGGAATTTAGTGATGCTTTAGAAAACCTGTGCTTTGCCCTAGATTCAGCACTTCAGGTCGAAAAAGGTGTTTATCTGGCCTTTAACCTGGAACTGGTACATGGCAGAACGGCCTTAAAACAACATACCACTGAGCTAAAAGCTTTTGCTGGTGTAGATGCCTCTGTGAAAATACCACCTCAACCTGAAGCATATACTGTACAGGCACAGGATTTAACTAAAGCTGCACAATTTAACTGTATCAGCCTCATGATGCAGCCGATTGAGCTGGAGCAACAATGGTATAACCTCAAACAATTATTAGCAGCACCACCGCATTTTCTGATTCTGCAAGGCTTCGGCACAGGCAACCTTGCTGTAAATCCGGAAATCGTCCAACTTTTTGATCAGTTTTATGCAGTGGGTTGTGCACTGGTGCTGACGACTCAGGTACCTTTTGGGGCTACAGATCAGCGTTATGCCATTGCCGACTGGGTACAAAACTCCAAGATTTTGCTCAATGATGGCTATGGTCATGCCGATCTTTATGCAAAAGCACTAAAAATGTATTTACAATACGACAGCATAGAACAATGGCACCGTCATTGGTACGATTAGTTGAATCTTGAGGTTAGTATGCAGCGTTTTGCGGTCGGTATTGAGTTTAGTGGAGCACACTACAGAGGTTGGCAAACCCAGCAGCCCGGCGTCGCAAGCGTACAGGAAACCATTGAGAAAGTACTGTCTAAAGTTGCCAATGAGCCGATCATCCTGCATGGTGCCGGTCGTACCGATGCCGGTGTCCATGCCACCAATATGGTCGCGCATTTCGATACCGAAGCAATCCGTTCCGAATATGGCTGGCTGCGTGGTTGCAATAGCCAGTTGCCCAAAGACATTTCTATCCAATGGATTCAGGAAATGGACATGGATTTCCATGCTCGCTTCAAAGCTAATGCTCGCCGCTATCGCTATGTGGTATATAACCATCCCGTCCGTTCTGCCCTGCTGCATAAGCAGGTGACGCATATCTACTATGAGCTAGATGTCGACAAGATGATTCAGGCAGCGAGCAAGTTTGAGGGCACCCATAACTTTGAAAGCTTCCGTGCCGCAGCCTGTCAGTCCAATCAGCCAGTGCGTCATGTACACCATTGTCGCCTGATCCGTCATGGCAATTATCTGGTTCTGGATATTCAGGCCGATGGCTTCCTGCATCACATGGTACGTAACATCATGGGCTGTCTGCTGGAGATTGGTCAGGGCATGTATGAGATTGACCATATTGACGAGATTTTTGCTGCAGAAGACCGTAAAGCAGCAGGAATCACCGCCCCACCCGATGGCCTGTATTTCATTCAGGCGCATTATCCTAAGCAGTTTAAATTGCCAAAAGTACCCTTAGGACCGCACTGGTTAAATATGCCGGAATAAATTCATTCCCTTTTTTATTCACCTCCCCTAGCCCCTCCTGCAAGGAGGGGAACTTCCTCCTTTTTTCAAAGGAAGGTTAGGAGGGATTCAGCGCTGCTTCCGCTTTCTATACTCCACTGGCGTTTCATTGGTCCAGCGTTTAAAAGCACGATAGAAGGTACTTGGTTCAGAGAAACCGGTCAGATAGACAATCCGTTCCACACTCTCATTGGTTCCTGCTAATAAGCGTTTTGCCAGACGGCAGCGATAGTCTGAAAGAATCTGCTGGAAGCTGGTATTGGCTTCACTGAGCTGAGTACGCAGACGGCGTGGTGTGATATTCAGCTGTACTGCCACCGTTTCCAATGTAGTTTCACCACTTTCCAGGGTTGAACCAATCGCACGGCGTACTTCGCCAACCAGGTCATAACGTGCCAGCTCTTGCAGTTTTTCTATAGCCAGTTGTTCATGCAATTGCAACAATTCAGGCTCCGCCTGCCACAATGGATAATCCAAAATGCTTGGGTCGAAATACAGACGGGTTTCTTTTTGTCCTAAACTGACTGGACAGCCATAGACTCGGAAGTATTCATCATCGGCCGCACCTTTAGAGAAGTTGAAATCGATATAGATCGGTTCAAAACGGCCTTCAGTAATGAATTTAAAGAAGCGTAATACTCCTGACATTGCACACTCGGTAAAGTGACGATTGACAATATTCTCTGCATACGGCTGCTCACCATTGGTGAGATAACAGCGGTCATCTTCAATGACCAGCTGAGCATGGAAGGCATCACTGATCAGGCGCTGATAAGCCAAGGCACGCTTTAACCCCTCACCGAAATTTTCCGATGAAATGAACAGATGTTCAATCACCTGACCACGATATAGTGGCAAGTGTTCGCCTAAGTGTAGCCCGATATCCGGGTCCTTACTGACTTCTTCTGCCGCGACCCAGAACGCATACTGCGCACTTAACGGGGTACGGTCATTGGCTTCGACCTGGTTTAAGGCGACTCCTGCTTTAGCAAGCAATTCCTCGGTTGGTAAACCTGCACGACGTATCGCCTGGTAACCTAAACGCAGTACAACCGATGCATCTGTTAGCTGACCCACTCAAAAACCTTCCTTGTATGTGCTTCATTTATACTCAAAAAGACATTTTTTAGATTAACTGCGATTGACCAAACTGACAACATGCTTAGGCACTTTTTTCATGAAAATATTTGTACTGATGCTTCGCATTTTTTCTGTGTATCTGGTCAGTCTGACGCCTTATATAGCTTGTGTTTTAGAAAAAAATTGACTATAATTTGCGCCTTTCTTAATTTATTCTTTTAGGTAGGCTATGGCCAATAAAGAGGAACTCATCGAGTTCGAAGGCGTTGTCACCGAGACGCTTCCTAACACTATGTTCCGTGTACGTTTAGAAAACGGTCACGAAGTGATTGCACACATCTCAGGTAAAATGCGTAAACACTATATCCGCATTTTGACTGGCGACAGTGTTAAAGTGGAAATGACTCCTTATGATTTGACTAAGGGTCGTATCACTTACCGTGCACGCTAAGTTTTAGCGCAAGCAAAAAAGCCACCCAGTCGGTGGCTTTTTTTGTCTCTATTTGGTTTATACAGCAATGCTGTAACCATATGTCAAATTACAACAATAAGAACATATTTCTGCCTCTACAATAAAAGCATGGCGTTCTTTGTAGGAGTCAGAATATGTGGTCTGCATTTCGCCTCAACACGCTTTTCCTGCCAGGCATGCTTCTTCTGCTGACTGCCTGCGCAACTACTCCCACCCTTTCTCAAGCCGAACGTGAGGCTTATTTAAAGCAGTTTATTGGACAATCCAGTGAAACCATTTATGCCAATCTGGATTTAAGCAAACTGGGCTATCAGCAGGTCTATGAACCTGAACTTTTTGCCCAGCAACTAGTTTATATTGTACAACGTCCTGTAACTATACCCCTGTCTGTAGCACAGCACCCAGTGGCAGGTACCGGAACTGTCCCAATTCCAGTCACGCATAGCCCATCACAAGGTTATGATGTGAATTTGCAATGCAAGATCGTATTTGAACTGAAAGACAAGATTGCTCAGTCAGTCAGCTCGACTGGACGAACCTGCTAATCAATTACAGGCATAAAAAAACGCAGCCTTGACTGCGTTTTTTGTTGATCTAGAGAATTAGCCCAATGCAGCAACCACTGCCTGGCCCATTTCCACTGTACCTACTTTGTTCATGCCTTCAGACATGATGTCCGCAGTACGCAGACCTTGATCCAATACATTACCGACTGCATCTTCAATCGCTTTCGCAGCAGCTTCTTCACGGAAAGTGTAACGCAGCATCATGGCAACAGACAGAATCGTTGCTAATGGGTTAGCCAGGTTTTGCCCCGCGATGTCTGGTGCAGAACCATGACATGGCTCATACATACCTTTACCATTTTCATCCAGAGATGCAGATGGAAGCATACCAATAGAACCGGTTAGCATCGCTGCTTCGTCAGACAGGATGTCACCGAACAGGTTAGAGGTTACGATCACGTCAAACTGTTTAGGTGCACGTACCAGCTGCATGGCTGCATTGTCCACATACATATGAGACAGGTTGATGTCTGGGTATTGCGCTTCTTTCAGTGCAGTAACGGTTTGTTTCCAAAGCTCAGTCACTTCAAGTACGTTGGCCTTGTCTACTGAACATACTTTGCCACCACGTAGTCCAGCAAGTTCGAATGCAACTTTGGCAATACGTTTGATTTCAGATTCTGAGTAAACGTCAGTGTTGAAACCTTGTTTTTCACCATTTTCCAGCTCACGGATACCACGCGGCTGTCCGAAGTAGATACCGCCAGTCAATTCACGAACGATCAGGATATCCAGACCAGAAACGATTTCTGGTTTTAGGCTAGATGCATCCGCAAGTTGTGGATACAGGATGGCTGGACGCAGGTTTGCAAACAGGTTCAATTCACTACGCAGTTTGAGCAGACCGCGTTCTGGACGGATGGAACGTTCAATGGTATCCCATTTAGGACCACCGACCGCACCGAGCAGAATCGCATCCGCTTTTTTCGCCTGTTCAGAAGTCACATCTGGATAAGGTGAACCGTGTGCATCAATTGCAGCACCACCTAACAGGCCATGTTCCCAGCTTAGATCTAAATTAAATTTTTCATTTACGCGAGTCAGCACTTGCTCTGCTGCTTTCACAATTTCAGGACCAATGCCGTCACCAGCTAAAATCAAAATTTGTTTAGACATGAGATTTTCCATTTATAAGGTCAGCATTCACTGACTGGGTTAAATTTTTTGTTCTACAAACTCAGCAATGCCAGTTTCAACATTGTAAGGTCTGCAGAAACGTCGAATTGTTTTGGTGTCCTGCATCAGGTCTACGCAAAGCGGATCAGGTGCAGAGGCCTGCAATAAGCTGGTATTGCGGGTGGAGCGCTGACGATACATCTTGAAGGTGTATTTATGCTGCGCCTTAAATTCCTGGAACACATGCAGGACTTCCGCTTTTTCCGGGCTGATCGGATAAAAACGTACCACCAGTTCATGTTGTCCCGGCGGCACCGACAAATAGATCGGATTAGGATCAGCCAGACTTTCGCTCTGCAAGCGTACCAGCTTCAGGCGCATGGCATGGCTATCTATACGTCGGTTTACTGCATCCATAATCGTAACATCGTCAAGACGTTCGAAGTTGCAATCCTGTGTGCCGGAGCAATAGATCAGCGCATCTGATCCTGTTGCTGCTGATTCCGTCAGCCTTTTTAGCTGCATCGTATCGATGGTCTGACACGCGGTCATCAACATCGATACAGCACTTAATGCAAATAACTGTTTCCAATAGCTGGCCATGCTGAATGTCTAACCCAATCGAAATATCCATAATTTCACGATATTAGCAAGGGTTAGACTTTCTCGCTATGACATTTTAACTGGATTTAGCCGCGAATTTCTGCGAACACCCAAGGACGAACCGCTTTGGTTTTTTCTTCATAGGCACGAATTGCATCCGCATCCTGCAAAGTCAAACCAATATCATCCAGACCATTTAACAAGCAGTGCTTACGGAATGGATCCACTTCAAACTTGAAGCTTTCGCCAGACGGCGTACGCACTTCCTGTGCTTCAAGGTCAATCGTTAACTGATAACCTTCAGTTGCCGCACATTCCTTGAATAACTGGTCGACGATTTCTTCAGACAAGATCACTGGCAACATGCCGTTTTTGAAACTATTATTGAAGAAAATGTCTGCATAGCTTGGTGCAATCACAGTACGGAAACCGTATTCATTCAATGCCCATGGCGCGTGTTCACGGCTTGAACCACAACCGAAGTTCGCGCGTGACAACAATACTGTCGCGCCTTGGTAACGTGGCTGGTTCAAGACGAAATCCGGATTGATCGGACGTTTCGAGTTGTCCTGACCAGGATAGCCTTCGTCCAGGTAACGCAATTCATCAAACAGGTTCTCACCGAAACCGGTACGTTTGATCGATTTCAGGAACTGTTTTGGAATGATTAAGTCGGTATCCACATTGGCACGGTCTAATGGTGCAACGATACCCTGTTCAACGGTATAAGCTTTCATGTCTTTGCTCCTATTAGCCGATTAGAATGAACGTACGTCAACGAAGTGACCGGCTATCGCTGCTGCCGCTGCCATTGCTGGGCTGACCAAGTGAGTACGACCGCCATTACCCTGACGACCTTCGAAGTTGCGGTTCGAAGTTGAAGCACAGTGTTCACCTGGCTGCAATTTGTCAGCATTCATTGCCAAGCACATAGAGCAACCTGGTTCGCGCCATTCAAAGCCCGCTTCGATCAGGATCTTGTCCAGACCTTCTGCTTCTGCTTGCGCTTTGACCAAACCAGAGCCTGGAACCACCATCGCCTGTTTGATACTTGGAGCCACTTTTTTGCCTTTGGCAACTTCAGCTGCGGCACGAATATCTTCAATACGTGAGTTGGTACAGGAACCGATAAATACACGGTCTAACTTGATGTCCGCCAAAGATTGGCCAGCTTCCAAGCCCATGTACTGGTAAGCACGGGTCCAGTCTTTACGCTGTACATCATCTTTCGCCTGTTCCAAAGTTGGAACTGCTTGAGATACCGGAATCACCATCTCTGGAGAAGTACCCCAAGACACTTGTGGCTCGATTTCTTCACCTTGCAACACAACGACTGTGTCGAAGTGTGCGCCTTCGTCAGAATGCAAAGTATTCCAATACGCTACTGCCTGATCCCATTGCTCGCCTTTTGGTGCGTATGGACGGCCTTTCACGTATTCAATCGTTTTTTCATCAACAGCCACCATACCGACACGTGCACCAGCTTCAATCGCCATGTTACATACCGTCATGCGGCCTTCGATCGACATGTCACGGAACACCTGGCCACCGAATTCAATCGCGTGACCTGTACCACCTGCAGTACCAATCTTACCGATAATCGCCAAAACCACGTCTTTAGGAGTGACGCCTTTGCCTAATTTGCCATCGACGCGAACCAGCATGTTTTTCATTTTCTTCTGAACCAAACACTGTGTCGCTAACACGTGTTCTACTTCAGAAGTCCCGATCCCGTGTGCCAAACAGCCGAATGCACCGTGAGTTGCGGTATGTGAGTCACCACATACCACAGTCATACCTGGCAATGTCAAACCTTGCTCTGGGCCAACCACATGGGCAATACCTTGACGTACGTCATTGATGTCGAACTGTACCACGTCAAAAGTTTTACAGTTATCATCCAAAGTTTGTACCTGAATACGTGAAGTATCGTCTTCAATACCGGCAACGCCTTGTTCACGCTCTTTTTTAGAGGTTGGAACGTTATGGTCTGGGGTTGCCACGTTTGCGCTTAAACGCCATGGTTTACGGCCAGCCAGTTGCAAACCTTCAAATGCCTGTGGAGAGGTAACTTCATGTAATAAATGACGGTCGATATACAACAATGATGAACCATCATCACGTTGTTTCACTAAATGGTCATCCCATAACTTATCGTATAATGTTTTTGGTGTTTGGGTCTCGCCTGCCATGTCGATGTACTCCACTGGACTGGGTAAATTCTATCTCTCATTTGATTATATCGCTGCGTTCACATAAATCTAATTTATCATTTTTATTAGTTAATAAACTTTTTGGAATTCCTTAAACCATAGTTTAAACAGGCAGATATTGCTTTTTATTTAATCTAATTTTTCGATCATTTTTTTCAAAATATTCGCTTTTACAAATTAAATGAGAATTATTATTATTTCCTCATACAACAAACGTCATTAATTTTTTAGAGGAATATTGATATGGCACATGTTCAGAAATTCGTTGTTGATAACCAGCGCATGTTCAAGAAAACCTTGAGCTACTACATTATGCACATTAGCGTTGCCATGATTGTGGGCTATTTGGTGACTAGAAGCCTTGCAATGGCAGCAGCATTAAGCCTGCTTGAACCCACTGTACAGGCTGTGGCTTTCTTCTTCCACGAAAAAATCTGGGAAGGCAAAGCTGAACAGGACAATAACGAGGAAATCACCGCTTAAATTCTTTTCTGTCGATATTCCTCGTTTGGCCACCGTACCCCGGTGGCTTTTTTATTGATAAATATCCAACCCTTATCGCTTCCTATTTATTCATACTATTTTTATTTTTTAACCAATTATCTCACTTCGCCATATGAATGTCGGATTTTACAGCAATAGATACAACTTTCCCTTTGATTTATTCTTAAAATATTACAACAATAGATATACGCATAAAAATTCTTTATAGGTGATTAAGATGAATCTCGCAGCCTTTGAAGCCTTTGTAAAAGTCATGGAAACAGGATCAATTTCTCTGGCGGCAGATCAGCTTTTTATTACCCAGCCAGCAGTGACCAAGCGCATCCATAGTCTTGAAGAATATTTCGGGGTCAAGCTGTTTGAATCCGCAGGCCGTGGTGTGCAGGCGACTCATGCAGCCCATTCACTGTTGCCTAAAGTAAAAAACTGGCTGAATGAACTGGGCGATATCCACCACACCTTGAGTCATGAACAGGGCCAGATTCAGGGCAAACTGAAAATTGGTACCAGTCACCATATTGGCTTGCATCATCTTCCTTCTTATTTACGTCAGTACGTGCAGCAATATCCGGATGTCACTTTAGATGTACACTTTGTGGATTCCGAACAGGCGCATGAACAGGTGATTGCTGGCGATCTGGAACTTGCTTTCTTAACCCTTCCACCGCATGGCGATGAACGCCTGAATTATGTCACCATCTGGAATGATCCGCTGGTGTTTGTGGTTGCGCCCTTCCATCCGCTGGCGCAGCAAAAAAATTTAAAACTCGAAGATCTGGTGAATTATCCAAGCTTGTTACCATCGGCGCAGACTTATACCACCCAGATCACTATGGCCGAATTTGAGAAACAGGGCATCAAGCCAAAAACCACCATGAGCAACAATCCGCTGGAATCTATTCGTATGCTGGTATCGATTGGCTTGGGCTGGTCAGTACTGCCAAAAACACTAGTCAATCACGACTTGCAGGAACTGGACCTGCATCTGGAAATGAACCGTCAGCTCGGCATGGTGTGGCATCCAGGCCGTACGCAATCTAAAGCGGCACAGGCACTGGTTGAATTGATGCAACAACCTAAATTCTAAGTCATTCATATATCCACCCTAGATCCTGTAAATGACCTAGCCAGGAATATGTTGAACAGCCATGTTCAAGCGATAAAAAAAGCCAGTCATCTGACTGGCTTTTTTTATCATGTGCAGAGGTCTAATTAAAGAGAAGCTTGCGCATCTCGGGTTGCATCCTCATGCAGGGATTCATTCAGCTGATCTACCACGATGGCCCATTCGCCATCTGACGCTATTTTTTCCGCAAGGAACTGACGCTGTGCATCACTCCAGTACGGCGCATCCATCAAGTTAAAGTCCTTATGCAGCTGATGCTCTTCAATAAATTTGGCAATACCCTGTTCGCTGGCATCTAAACCCAACTGTTCGAACAAATGCGTCATACGTGGTCTTACTTTATTCATTTCAACTACCTCTGAGTTTCCCTTATTCTCATATTATTCAGATTGAGCTTAGCACGAAGCGCTGCAAGATTCTGTGACAATACTTTACTTTGCCAATTGATCCAGCGCACATAAAAAGCACAACCGGAGTTGTGCTTCACAATTTTAGCCAGCCTGATCGATTAAATCGACCAGTCCTGAATTTCCCAACCCTGCTCTTTGGCCAACGCTTCCAGTCGATCGTCTGGATTGACCGCAATAGCATGATCAGCATATTCCAGCAGAAAGCGGTCATTGATCGAATCTGAATAGGCCCAGGATTCAGTCACGTTACGGCCTTCCAGCCATTGTTCCAGACGCTCCAGTTTGCCTTTCTGATAGCAGGCGGTGTTAATCACCTTACCAGTATATTTACCATCCACGATCTCGGCATTGGTGGCAATAATTTCAGTAATGCCAAACTCACGGAAAATCGGCGCCGTAATAAAGTCTGAAGTTGCGGTGATCCCCACCAGTTCATGTCCAGCTTCACGATGACGTTCAATCGCCTTGAAACCTTCCGGACGCATTTGTGGACGTATGACTTTTTTCATGAACAGTTGATGAAGTTTAGTCAAATAATCATTGTCATGTTTAGTTAAAAATTCAAACACAAATTCATTATAAGCATACGGGTCCAGTTGGCCCTTTTTATAGTCTTCATAAAACTTGTCGTTCATGGCGCGGTGATGAACCGGGTCAACCAGGCCTTCATTGACCAAAAATTCCCCCCAGGAATGATCCGAATCGGTGTTTAACAGGGTGTGATCGAGATCAAATAGCGCCAATTTCATGAAAATACTCGTAAAAACTGAAATTTAAGAAAAAAATTGTAAATCTATCTCCGCTAGTCGATAGAAATTCGTTAAGATCATATCAATTTTAACATTTTTAAACTTTGCTTTTTTCGAGTTGGATAAAGAAATAAAAATCCCCGATAGCAAAGGCATAAATACACAAGATTTAGGTGCCAAATGATCGACTCCGAAGGTTTCCGACCGAATGTCGGGATCATCTTGGCAAACGATGCTGGACAAGTTTTATGGGCAAAGCGCATTGGTCACAATGCATGGCAATTTCCACAAGGAGGTATCCAACATGGCGAAACCCCTGAGCAGGCGCTCTACCGTGAGCTAAGGGAAGAAGTCGGCTTATTGCCCGAACACGTCCAGATTGTAGCGCAAACCAAAGGCTGGCTGCGTTATCGTTTGCCGCACCGGTACATCCGTACGGAATCCAATCCCGTATGTATCGGTCAAAAACAGAAGTGGTTTTTACTCAAATTGACGGCGTCAGCGCATCATATTCAGTTAAATCTGTCTGATCCGCCCGAGTTTGACCAATGGCAGTGGGTAAGTTACTGGTATCCGCTCGGTCAGGTCGTGAATTTTAAACGCGATGTGTACCGCAAAGCCATGGTGGAACTGTGCCAGCAGTTACCTCAGGAAGAAAGTTAAAAGAAGTGCCTAAAAATCTGAAGATTAATGCAGATTTTTTGGGCAGTTATTGTTATAAATAAAGCAGATACCGGAACTTATACCTACAAATAAGGAGCAGCGCGAATGTCGAATATGCAACTGGAAACCTTAAGACGCATTGTGCAGGAAATCAATGCGTCTACCAGTTTGCACGAATCGCTCGACATCATGGTCAACCAGGTGGCTGAAGCGATGCATGTCGATGTCTGCTCCATTTATCTGCTGGATGAACGCAACCAGCGTTATCTGCTGATGGCATCTAAAGGTCTGAAACCGGAAGCAGTGGGCCATGTCTCGCTGCAAACTGGTGAAGGTCTAGTGGGTCTGGTCGGTCAGCGTGAAGAAATTGTCAATCTTGACAATGCGCCGAAGCATGAACGCTTTATGTACCTGCCGGAAACCGGTGAGGAAATTTATAACTCCTTCCTTGGCGTGCCGGTGATGTACCGCCGTAAGGTGATGGGCGTGCTGGTAGTTCAGAACAAGGAATCCCAAGATTTCTCCGAAGCGGCAGAATCTTTCCTGGTCACACTATGTGCGCAGCTCTCCGGCGTAATTGCCCATGCCCACGCGGTAGGAAATATTGACGTCTTCCGTAAGCCAAGCAATTTACCTGCTTATAAGACCTTCCAGGGCGTTTCTGGTTCTGGCGGGATTGCCATTGGCCGTGCCGTAATTCTCTATCCTCCTGCCGATCTGTCTGCCGTGCCAGACCGTGAAGCGGATGACATCAGCGAAGAACTGACCTTGCTCGACGGGGCCCTCACTGCAGTCCGCGAGGAAATCCAGTCTTTAGATGACAAGATGCAGGATGCCTTGATGGCAGAGGAACGTGCCTTGTTTAGCGTGTTCCTGCGCATGTTGGATGAAAATGCCCTGCCGGCCGAAATCAAGGAACTAATCCGTGAAGGTCACTGGGCCCAAGGCGCGGTTCGCATTGTCATTGAAAACCACGTAGCTCAGTTCGCGCAGATGGAAGATGAATACCTGCGTGAACGGGTATCGGATCTGAAAGACCTCGGCCGGCGTATTCTGGCCAAGCTACAGGAAGCCGATGAAAGCCACCGTGAGCTGACCGATGAAAGTATCCTGATTGGTGAAGAAATCTCAACCGCGGCACTGGTGGAATTACCCGTCGATAAAATCGCGGCGATTGTCACCACTGAGGGTGCCATGAACTCGCATATGGTGATTGTGGCACGTGCACTGGGGATTCCAACCGTGGTCGGTGTGACTGAACTGCCAATAAATACCCTTGATGATGTCGAGATGATTGTCGACGCGCATCAGGGCCGTGTGTTTATCAATCCGCCACGTCGTCTGCGTACCCGCTATAAAGAAATTCAGAAAGAAGAAGAACAGATCGCCAAAGACCTGCGTCAATATGAAACTAAAGACGCGATTACCCCGGATGGTATTGCCGTTCGCCTATTCGTGAATACCGGTCTGATGATTGATGTGGTGCGTGGCGTACAGCGCGGTGCCAAAGGTGTCGGCCTGTACCGTTCCGAAATTCCATTTATGCTGCGCGACCGCTTCCCCGGCGAAGAAGAACAGCGTTCGATTTACCGTCAGCAGCTGAGCCACTTTGCCAACAAGCCGGTGGTGATGCGTACCCTGGATATCGGTGCGGACAAAGACCTGCCATATTTCTCAATCGAAGAAGAAAACTCGGCACTGGGCTGGCGCGGTATTCGCTTTACCTTGGATCATCCAGAGATTTTCTCTTCACAGATTCGTGCGATGTTAAAAGCGAGTATTGGCCTGAATAACCTACATATTCTACTGCCGATGGTGACCAGTGTCAGTGAGGTTGAGGAAGCACTGTATTTACTGGAACGTGACTGGATCGCGGTGCAGGAAGAAGAACAGGTCAAGATCACCAAGCCAAAAATCGGCATCATGGTGGAAGTGCCAAGTGTGCTGCATCAGATTGATGAGTTTTCGGAATTTGTCGATTTCTTCTCGGTGGGTTCCAATGACTTGACCCAGTATTTACTGGCCGTGGATCGGAATAATCCGCGTGTCGCCAACGTCTATTCGCATCTGCATCCGGCAGTCTTGCGTGCCTTGACTCGTCTGGTCGCAGACTGTCATCGCAATGAAAAGCCGGTCAGCATCTGTGGGGAAATGGCGGGAGATCCGCTGTCAGCTGTGCTGTTGATGGCAATGGGCTTTAACACCCTGTCGATGAGTTCAAGCAATATTCTGCGGGTACGTAAAACGATTTGTCATGTGCCGATGACCGATGCACAGGACTTATTGGAACATGTACTGAAGCTGGATAATCCGCTGATGGTGAAAAGTTGGCTGGAACATTATTTCCGCAAGCATGGACTGGCGGATATGGTCAAAGGTGCATCGCGATTGGTGACTTGAAGACTAAAAACTTAGCAAAATAGACATAAACAAAAAGGGAGATAATCACTTGAGTATCTCCCTTTCTTGTGTTTGCTGTAACCGCGTTTGGCATCTTTCTTGCGGTCTATAAAAACTTGGCTTCTGTTGACCTCATGCATGTGTTTGGCCACAAAGTTATGGGGCACAACCTCTTGCAGCTGCTTTTTCTTTGCCATATTCCTACCTTTTCAAGTTGATCAGCATCGGAAGGATGCTGTGCATATATTGTACTGTTTAGGGTGAATTTCAAGCGGCTTTTGAATATTTGTTTTAAGAGATAAGAAAAGGGAGTGCTGCCTATAAATTCAAGCTGCTCTTCCCTTCTCTAATCTAAATTGAAATGGTTATTGGTTTTTTGCTAATGCCCGTTCCAGGATTCGCTCAATATCCACCTGTTTAGGACTGATCATACCCACCACCCGGCCATGAAACTCACTATAACGAGTCTGGATAAAAGCATTTGAAATAAACTCAGGCGCATTACGTTTCAACAATACACCTTGAGCTAAAACAGTTAAACGACTAACCAGACTGCGTCCGATAAACTGCAAATTATCCGCTGATTGCTGAAACAGTTTAAACAGTTCTTGTAGTTCTTCTTTAAGTGTTTCATCCTGCATAGCAGTGGCTGCTAGATCCTGGAACAGCACTTCAATCGATTCCGGTTCACGACCAATCGCACGTATGACATCCAGACACATGACATTGCCTGAACCTTCCCAGATGGTATTCACCGGTGCCTCACGGAAGATCCGCGCCATGATGCCATTATCCACATAACCATTGCCACCAAAGACTTCCATGGTTTCTCCAGTCAACTCGACAGCGCGCTTACAGATCCAGAACTTGGAAGCCGGGGTCATGATGCGTTTCCAGGCCAGGGACAGAGCGTCGTCATTTTCATAGCAATGCGCTAAATGAAAACTGAGTTGCATTGCGGCTTCAGCTTCCAGTGCCAGATCAACCAATACCGCCTGCATTAAAGGCTGTTCAGCCAGATGCTTGCCAAAGGCTTTACGCTGGCGGGTATAGGCCAGACATTGCACCAGTGCCTGACGCAACATCGCAGTACTGCCGACTGAGCAGGTCAGGCGGGTGTAATTTGCCATTTCAATAATGGTCGGAATGCCCCTCCCGGCTTCGCCGATCATGATGCCCCAAGCTTCATGGAATTCGACTTCAGAGCTGGAATTGCTGCGGTTACCGACCTTGTCTTTGAGTCGCTGTACATGAATCGCGTTCTTGCTGCCATCTTCACGCCAGCGTGGTACAAAGAAACAGGCCAGTCCATCCTGTTCAGTTTTTGCCACCACCAGATGCGCATCACACATCGGGGCGGAGAAGAACCATTTATGTCCGGTAAGCAGATAAGCCTGTCCGCGGCCTGATTCGCCAATCGGTACAGCAAAGGTTTCATTGGCACGGACATCAGAACCACCCTGCTTTTCAGTCATGCCCATACCCAGCCAGATCGACTTTTTCTGACTGATGGGCAGGTCACGTTCGTCATATTCAGTGGAAAGCAGTTTATCTCCGATCTTGGCCCAGAGTTCAGGTTCACGCTGGATTAAGGGAATACTGCCAAGGGTCATTGAGGTTGGGCACAGGCTGCCACATTCCACCTGCCCGCTCAGGTAAAAACGTGCTGCCCAGTCGACCCATTTGGAAGTCGATTCCAGATGGTTAAATGGATGGGCATGTGCATCAAACTGGCGGTTTAGACGCATCCACTGATGCCAGGCTGGATGAAATTCAAGATAATCCCGACGGCGTCCTCGGGCATCAAAGGCATGGAGGATCGGGGTATGCCGGTTTGCCAGATCGGCATATGTATAATATTGCGATGAACCCACCACCTGCCCCATTTCAGTCAAAATAGCCTGATCTGAACTGCCATAGCGCTGCAGGATTTCCTGCAAAATAGTGTCAGTGGCAAACAGGTTGTAATTCTGCTTTTCATCAAACTGGTTGCTGATCTGATGGGTCGTCCATGTGTTCATCTTTGCTTCCTTAATATTCATTTTTATTTTGCGATTTTTGAATCAGTATAAAGAAAAAGAAAGGCATAGAATTTTTGATTTCAGTAAATCCACCCCTATTCCGTGACTGGGTATTTCATTACCAAATCATTTTCCAAATTTAAGGCAATAAAAAACCGGCCTTAAAGCCGGTTTTTCTTTTCAGTGTGTCGAAATGATTACTTCACATCAAAACGGTCTGCATCCATCACTTTGGTCCATGCTTTAACAAAGTCACGTACAAATTTTTCTTTATTGTCATCCTGTGCATAGACTTCTGCATAAGCACGAAGAATCGAGTTAGACCCGAACACCAAGTCTACACGAGTTGCTGTCCATTTCTTCTCGCCAGTACGACGTTCAACAATTTCATATTTGTTTTCGCCAACTGGATTCCACTTGAAGTTCATGTCAGTCAGGTTCACGAAGAAGTCATTAGACAGAACGCCGACGTTGTCTGTGAATACGCCTTCTGGTGCGCCAGCATAATTAGTACCCAGTACACGCATACCACCGATCAGCGCTGTCATTTCAGGTGCAGTCAGACCTAACAGTTGTGCGCGATCCAGTAACAACTCTTCAGGTTTAACTGCATACTCGTCTTTGACCCAGTTACGGAAACCATCGTATTTCGGTAACAGGTCTTCAAATGAGTAAACATCCGTCTGTTCCTGAGTAGCATCACCGCGGCCTGGGGTAAATGGAACCTTGATGTCCACACCTGCGGCTTTAGCTGCTTGTTCCACTGCTGCAGCACCACCCAAAACGATCAGGTCGGCAATGCTGACTTTCTTCTCAAGACCAGCCTGAATTTCTTCAAGTTTGCTCAAGACTTTGTTCAGACGTTCAGGTTCGTTACCGATCCATTCACGTTGCGGAGTCAAACGGATACGGGCACCGTTAGCACCACCACGGTAGTCTGAACTACGGAAAGTACGTGCGCTGTCCCAAGCGGTATTGATCAGTTCAACTGGCGCTAAACCACTGTTCAACAATTTCGCTTTCAGCTCTTCAATTTCAGTTTCTGACAGGGTGTAATCCACTTTAGAAATTGGATCTTGCCAGATCAGGTCTTCAGCCGGTACGTCTGGACCGAGGTAACGGGATTTAGGTCCCATGTCACGATGCGTCAGCTTGAACCATGCACGTGCGAACACTTCAGAGAAGTATTCTGGATCACGCCAGAAACGTTCAGCAATCTTACGGTATTCCGGATCGACTTTCAGTGCCATGTCGGCATCTGTCATCATTGGATTACGACGTACATTCGGGTTGTGCGCATCAACTGGTTTGTCTTCTTCCTTGATGTTGACTGGTTCCCATTGTTTACCCCCCGCTGGGCTGACTGTTTTTTCCCAGTCATAGGTAAATAACAGGTAGAAGAATTCGTTATCCCATTTGGTTGGATGCGTTGTCCAGGCCCCTTCCAGACCACTGACCATGGTATTTGCACCATTACCAGTACCTTCAGGGTTATGCCAGCCTAAGCCCTGGAATTCAACATCAGCACTTTCAACGTCAGCACCGAGCAATTCCGCTTTACCATTACCGTGTGCCTTACCAACGGTGTGACCACCAGCAGTCAAAGCAACAGTTTCTTCGTCATTCATACCCATACGGTCAAACGTGACACGCATGTCCTGAGCAGTACGTAATGGATCCTGAACACCATCTACACCTTCTGGATTGACGTAGATCAGACCCATTTGCACTGCAGCGAGTGGATTAGACAGCGTCGAGCGGTCTTCATCGCTGCCATAACGGTTTTTGGTCGGCGCTAGCCATTCACGTTCATCACCCCAGTACACATCTTTTTCCGGGTGCCAGATATCTTCACGGCCACCGCCAAAACCGAAGGTTTTCAGGCCAGCTTCTTCATAAGCGACAGTACCTGCCAGGATGATCAGGTCACCCCAGGAAATCTTGTTGCCGTATTTTTTCTTGATCGGCCATAACAGACGGCGGCCCTTGTCCGTGTTGACGTTATCAGGCCAGCTGTTCAATGGTGCAAAACGTTGGTTACCGGTATTGGCACCACCACGACCGTCCTGCTTACGGTAAGAACCTGCCAAGTGCCATGCTGTACGCACGAACATGCCAATATAGCTACCATAATCAGATGGCCACCAGTCCTGGCTGCTGTTGATCAATTCACGCAGGTCCTGTTTGACCGCTTCAAGGTCGAGAGATTTAAAAGCTTCTTTATAGTTAAAGTTAGGATCGAATGGATTGGTTTTAGAATCGTGTTGGGAAAGGATGTCCAAGTTAAGCGCATTTGGCCACCAGTCGGTATTTTTACTGCTGGCTGCGTTGGTGAGTGCCCCTTCTGCTCTTTGCTTTTGGTGAAATGGGCAGCCGGATACTTGCGAATCTTGTGTCATTTTGTAGCTCCTAGACTTCAAAAAGTCTGTTTGATCTGAACCGTTTAAACCGCTTATGTGATTCAACATAACCCGTTTTTGAGGACTGCCCAAACGAGTTTTACGAATGGAAACAATCGAATTCTTCTATCTAATTGCCTGTAAATTCATTAGTTATGTATTTTCGGCTGTATTTTCGGGGAAATAGCAGAGAACATGCAGTTTCGCGAGAATCCGCTTGTTTTGACAGAGGCAAATAACATTCGACTAAAGTTCTAGATCAGGATTTCATTCAACACAGATTTACAGTCGTAATACGAAGCTAGCAAATGTTAACAAAATCTATTTGATTATCGATTTTAGTAAATAAATTTAATCCAGATCGTTGTGATTGATAGGTGAGCATAAAAATAGACGCTGCAGCGCCTATTTAAAAATGTTCGGATGAGATCAGCAGATGACTAAGAATTCCCTTCCTTTATACCCGCCCATGGGTTCGTTCCAGCCAGACTTTCTGGGTTTGCGGTTTGACAAACAGAGTAATAATTTCTGGATGAATCTGCTTGATCTGCGCTTCGATCCGGTTGACACAGGCTTCAATTTCATCTGAAGTCAGATTATCCATAAACTCCAGACTTAAAGAGGCAATCACCTGATGTGCCCCGATCTGTTCAGTCAGCACCCCATTGGCACTAAATACCGCGATATCTTCCTGGGCAATCAGCAGTACATTTTCCCGCAGTTTCGGGTCAGCAGTTTCACCAAGGAGCAGGCCTTTGGTTTCACGTGCCAATAGCCATGCCGACACCGCCAGCACTACCCCAATCAGAATCGAAGCTGCACCATCCAGCTCTGGAATATTCAGCTGATGCGCCAGGAAAATACCGACCAGAGCAATCATCAGACCGATTAAAGCCGCAGTGTCTTCAAATAATACGGTAAAGGTGGTGGGATCCTTACTGCGGCGGAAGGCCTCAAAATACCCCATTTTCCCTTTCATTTTGCGGAAGGTTTTTAAGGCCACAGTCCAGGAAAATCCTTCACACAGGATCGCAATACCAAGCACGATATAGTTGATCATCGGGTCCTGCATTTCTTCAGGATGAAGAATATGCAGGATACCCTGATAAATTGAGACAATGGCACCCAGAGCAAATACCATCAAAGCCACAATAAAGGCCCAGAAATACAGCTCACGTCCATAACCAAAAGGATGTTTGGCATCCGGTCGTTGATCAGCTTTTTTCATGCCATAGAGCAGCAGGATTTCATTTAGCGTATCCACCACTGAGTGAATCGCCTCACTAAGCATGGCAGAACTGTTGGTGATATAAGCTGCAATAAACTTGACCAGAGCAATCGCCAAATTCCCAGCTAGTGCAGCATAGACCACGATTTTATTGGATTCAGACGACATTCAGATTTGTCCTAATTTTTTTGTTCCCAAATAGATGATCTATTTGATTTTTCATTTTATCTCTTTGCATCTTAATAAACTGCTGGCATAAATTGTTTATTGTTTTGTTGTTCTCATTTTTAATCGGAATCCTCATGCCTGAAATTGTTTCAACTTCTGCTGACCAGCATGCTGCCCTGCTCGAACTGTGGGAACAGTCTGTGCGTGCGACCCATCATTTCCTAACGGAAGAACAGATCCTGCAGATTCGCCAGCAGATCATCGAGTTTGGCTATTTTGATCAGGTGCAACTGTTTCATGTGGAACATCAGCAGCAGATTCTGGGTTTTATAGGCATTGCCGGCCATAAATTAGAAATGCTGTTTATCTCTCCCGCTGCATTCCGGCAAGGCATTGGCAGTCAGTTATTGCAACATGCGCTTGAGCTGGGCGTGACCGAAGTCGATGTCAATGAACAGAATCCTAATGCTGTGACTTTTTATCTGAAACATGGTTTCAAAGTGGTCAGCCGTTCCGAAACGGATAGCGTGGGCAATCCTTACCCGATTCTGCATCTGAGACTAAAAAAATAAAAAGGAAGCCGTAGCTTCCTTTTAGAGATAAGTTCAATGATTCGGTACTACTTAAACTTTAGAAAAATACTGTTCGCGCCATTCTTTCCAAAAGTACATCACAATCCCTAACATCACCACGGCAATACCGGCAAAGGCATGACTGCTGATGATTTCATTATTCAAGGTTGCACCAAGAATCAGGGCAATGATTGGAGTCATTACATTACTTAAAGACACTGTCGAAGCCGCCAGACGGCGAATCAGCCAGAAATAGCACAGCATCGCTACGATAGAAGACAGGATCATGGTAAAGCCAAAACCAAATAGCGCCTGCATACTTGGCATTTGGGTTGGGAAGGATTGCCAGATAAATGGAATGATCAACAAAGATCCCAATGAAGAAACGATCAAAGAACCCGTTGCTTGTGACATCGGTTTCAAGGGCGCATTGATCTTTTTCACCCAGAAGATTGAGCTGATATAGGACACCATGCTGATAAACATCAGCACCACGCCCCATGGATTAATTTTACTTTCGGCTGAGTCGGCAAATACAAAGCTCAAACCTGCGACTGCTACAAACATACCCACCCATTGTAGCCAGATCAAACGGTTGGTTTTCAGAATGACGTGCCCAATCAGACCGGCAACCAGCGGTGAGAAACCAAAGATTAGCGCCATTAAGCCTGAGGTTAAATAGTTCGCCGCCAGATAGATGAATAGCTGCGCACCGATCAGGTTCAAACTCCCGGCCACATAACTCTTCATGGAAGTGCGGTCAAAAGGCAAAGGATTGCGCATCGCAATAAGAATCGCCAGTGCCAGCACCGAAGCACCGAAGTAACGGATGATCAGCACCCACATTGGATGCACTTCGGCAATACTCCAGACAATCGCCAGTGGCGTTGCCGCCCAGATCAGCACCAGCAAGGCATAAATACTTGCCGTCACCAGCATGGGAGATGAATTTGAATTCATAAAGGACTCAATTAAATTTTAATCAGAAAGAATTGAACTGACTTCTCGCTCAAATCCACAATCAACAATACTGATGGCGGCAAGGATGCCGCCGCTAAACTGGGATATAGGGATATATCCTCAGTTTAGCAAAAGATTTTTGTTACTTTTCATCTTTGAAAAGTAAGCCAAACCGACACAAAGCCATTTCAAATCCCAATGGAATGTGAGGTCATGACAGCACAATCTAACAGACATAAAAAAGCAGACCCAAGTTGCCTAAGGTCTGCCCTTTTGTAAACTGAGATTATTTCACAAGTTTACGAAGATCCTGGCTAAGATCTAAATATTTATCTGCTTCAAAAGCTGCTTGCTTGCTGATCAGTTTTTTCAGGTGACGCATTTCTTTGGCAGCATTTACGGTAATACCGCCAACGATCACGCCATCAGTTACACCGAACAGCACAAATGATGATTCAGCACGCAATTCCGGATTGATTTCACCACGAACCTGCCATTCAGCAGCAGCCATATCACCTACGAACTGGTAGTTGATGTCGAGCTGATCTGTCCAGAACCATGCTGGGTTAGGTGTCGGATGCTCAACGCCCATCACGTGACGCGCAAAGATACCTGCTTGCAGGTTGGCATTTTCCCAAGTTTCAACACGACGGAATTCACCATCTGCGCGAAGCTGAGTTGCTACGTCACCAGCCGCATAGATGTCTGCATTTGAAGTCTGGCAGTTTTCGTTCACTTTAATCGCGAAATCCACATCCAGACCAGCTTCTACCGCTAGTTGCGCATTTGGCACGATACCGATACCGTAAATCACCGCATCGCCACGCAGCTCTTCGCCACCCTCAAGAGTCACCACAACTTCTTCACCGTCCAGCGCACAACCCGCAATTTTGGTGCTCAGGCGGATATCAATGCCTGCCAAACGTTGCTGTTCCAACAGGAACTCGCTTAGAACACGTGGAGAACAACGACCCATGACCATCGGACCCATTTCGATCACAGTCACTTCACATTCTTTGTAACGTGCAGATGAAGCCAGCTCAAGACCAATCACGCCACCACCGATTAAGATGATACGTTGACCTGGTTGCAGTACTGGCACCAGCGCTTGTGAATCTTCCAGGTTACGCAGGGTGTAAACGTGTTTGCCCAGCGCATCGAAGTTTGGCAGACGACGTGCTGCACCACCTGTGGCAAGCAACAGCTTGTCATAAGCAACAACGTCACCATTTTGAAGTTCAACCGTATGTGCTTCGGCGTTGATTTTTTTCACGCCATTGCCACGGATGGTTTCCACACCAAGTTCCGCCAGTTTTTCTTCTGACAGGATTTCAATCTTGGTTTCTTCAGGTTTTAGAATCACGTCTTTTGACAGTGGTGGACGTTCATAAGGCAGATGTTTTTCATCACCAATCAGGATGATCTTGCCTTCATACTTGTTGCCACGAAGTTCTAAAATCGCGCTTGCACCTGCCTGGCCAGCACCTACAATTACGATGGTTTCGATGTTGCTCATTTGAAATTAACCTTTTAACTCTGCAGATACGATGCCGAAGCCCGCAATCCATTCACTGATATCTTCATAACAGTGCGTTGTCATTTCGTATTCGCCCATTTCGCTTAAAGCAGCAAAAGCAGCCATCCACGAACGAACTTCCTGACCACCACGACCACCGTCACGGCGAATTTCAGCCTCAGTCATCGCTTCCAGTGCAGCGAAATCGGCATTCTTGAATTTTTCAAGCAATGCGATATCCCAGTCACGGTTTAGTGGTACTGCAACAGAAGTATCCCCTGCTGCCAGTTTTTGGCCCACTGCGATGATTTTGGACTGACGCGCGTTACGTGCTTCAGAAGTCGGGTTACGACCCGCAATCAGGAATTCTTCCACTTCTGGTGGTACAGAACCCATTTGTGGTGTTGGTGGATCATGAGAAAGACCGCCTGTACCCAGGACAAGTACACGCTCATTTTCAAGGTTCAGAGATTTAATGAACTGGCCTACAGCACGACCTAAAGCGATGGTACGCTTGGTGGTCGGCATTGGTGCTGCAGCACCATTAATGAAAACTGGGATCGTTGGATAACGATCAAGTTTGCCGTCGCACAGGAAGTGCAATGGCTGAGTCACACCATGGTCGGCTTGCATGCGATAAGAATATGCAACGTCCACACCTTCATCGAGTACACGGCGAACCAAAGCCAGTGCTTTGTCTTCTGGTACATCAATGTGGTCATTGTCTTTACCGTAGTCCCAGTCCCCTGCAGCTTTGGCGCGGATTCCCACACAGAAGCTTGGCATCAGGTCATAGAAGAAGCCATTGAAATGGTCAGGACCAAAAGTAATGATCAGGGTTGGGTCGTAAGCTTTTACTTCAGCCGCCAGTTTGGCAAAGGCGTCACGAACAACTTGTTCTTTACGCTTTTCCTGTGGTGAAGCAAATTCCATTAAAGGACTGTGCGAAGCACAAATGAGTTTAACGGCCATGAGAGACTCCTTAAAAGGAAGGCAGCCAAGAACAGGCTGCCGAAAAGTCCATTTCAGACTAGATTTTTATTCGTCAAAGAAACCTGCACGTGGTTGACGTAAACCACGAATTCCCAGACCACATTCTGCATTGATCAGAACGCCAGTCAGCGGACGGTTATTTTGACGAGATGCCAAGAGCACGTAGGAACCAGTCATGTCTTCAGGTTCAGGTAAGAAGTTCAGTGGCATGCCACGTGCGATTTTCTCAGGATCACGTGCATCCAGCAGGCCAAGATTTTCCTGGCCCAGTGACGCAGCACCTTTGATATTCACATTCATACCTGACGGAGCAACCGCATTCACTCGTACTTTAGGCGCAAGCTCGTAGGCCAATTCTTTCATAATGCCCACACCCGCATGCTTAGATGCAGTGTATACAGGGCCTCCGCCAGCGGAGTACAGTGCCGAATTAGACAAAGTAAATATGATAGAACCTTCAGAAGCGATCAATGCATCCAGTGCAGCTTTCGCGCCTAGGATCAGAGATTTGGTATTGATGCCCATAATCTCATCAAAGGCTTTTTCCAGCTGCTCACCAGAAGTATTGACGATATCTGCATAGTGATCCCAGATACCGGCATTACCTACGAAACAGTCGAGTTTACCGTAACGCTCTACAGTAGCTTGGACAGCACGGACGTTGTCTTCATAGTTGGCCACATCACCGGCAATCGCAAGCACGCGGTCACCGAAATGTGCTTTCAGTGCATCGACTTTAGACTGTGAACGCTGAAGAACGGCCACTTGTGCACCCTCTTCCAGGAAACGTTCTACCAGTGCCCAACCGAGACCTGAACCACCACCTGTGATCAGTGCAACTTCGCCTTGTAGCCAACCCATGATTACTCTCCTGCCATCTCTACATATAATGCGCCGTCTTCAACTACAACTGGGAATGTTTGAATTGGGTCAGTTGCTGGTAAGCAAAGTGCCTGACCGGTTTTCAAGCAGAAGCGAGCCGAATGAAGTGGGCATTCCACTGTACCATCGTCTTCCAGGTAGCCTTCAGACATAGAAGCATTACCGTGTGAGCAGCGGTCGTTCATTGCAAAGAATTCACCACCGTTGTTGAATACTGCCAGTGCATCGATACCGTTTACACCGCAGTCCACTTTCAACGCTTCGCCTTCGTCCAATTCGTCAACTTGGCAAACAAAAATCTTATTCATTAGAAGAACACACTCAGGTTATGTGAGTTATAGGTAACTTGGTCAAGGGTGATCTTACGGTTGAAGATCTGGAAGCCCAGACCGCCTTCAACTTTGCGGATCTTGTCATGACGTTTACCACAGTAAATCGTAACGTCTTTCTCTTTTTGAGTACGGTACAGAAGATATGTCACGTACACATCGTATTCGCCTTCCACTTCAGTTGGCTCAACAATCACGTTGCTCACCATGTGAGTAGTACGTGATGGAGGCTCTTCAGCCCAAGCCATACCAGTTTCCAGACGTGCAACACGACGTTCCAAAAGATCTTTCGTATCGTTGAATACCCAAGTTGTAGGTGGTTCAACTGAACGACGACGGTCACGGGTTTGAGCGTTTGGTGTAGTACGCAGGGTGTAAGAAATATCTTCAGCCAGCGTGTCTAACCATTCACGGAATTTCCAGTCATCAAGAAGCTTGGCTTCTTGATACAGGAACTGACTAATTTGGTGATGAAGTTCTAAGCTGATTTGACTCATTTCATAAGCTCCTTCTCATATTCGTCAGCCGCTTTTTCAACGTCTTCCCATTTTTCATGAATCAGCAGGTCTGCCCAACGGCGGTACATACCACGTGCTGCAGTCTCAGAGAAAATGTAGTTGGTGATACCAGGGATACCATCTTCACGTACTTTCTCGTTGCCTTTACCCATTTCCATGATCAAACGGTTTTGGCGAGCTTTGTAACCACGTAATACTTTTTGGATTTCGATCCAGTTCTCAGAGTCATCTTGCTCCAGGAAACCAGCAGGACCGAAAGCACGTGTTGCAGAACGTTCAAATGCTGCTTGAACGTCTTCTGGTGCGTCCGCATCACAGATACAAAATGCCCAAACTTCAGTTTTGTTAGGACCACGTGGGTGCCATACACGAAGAGTCGCAGTACCGTTCAACCAAGACAGTGTCGGGAACATGGTGTTGTGACCAGCTAGACGCAGTGCACGAATTTCACCCAGACGTTCTTTCACTTCTTCATAAGTTTCACGGAAGTAGTTTGCAACTTCGCCATCTACCCAAACGTTAGCATCTGGTTTTTCTGTGAAGAAGAAGCCTGAACCATGACCGCGTGAACCGTATTGGATCGCGTCTTTGGCAGTTTCCCAAACTGGACGAGCAGTTTGTGCAGCGCCTAATTTCTTAGATGATTCGTCGTCTGGTTTTGCACCCAGCACCTGAATCGCAGATGCGTGAGAGAACAGTGCGTGGTATTGGTCAGATGCGAACTGTTCAGCTGCGAATTTCCAGTTACAGTCGATTTCCCATTTGTGTACACCACCAACGATCACTGTACCGCCAGGACGACGATCAAGAACACCGTCCAGGTACCAAGCGATATCGCCCATGTATTCTTCTAGATCTGGAGTTGTTTCATCCCAGCATCCGAATACCAGGCCTTTGTAAGATTTAACACGGTTAACTTCTACCAGACCCCATTGCTCTTTACATGCACCATGTGGGTAAGCACGATCTTCAAGCGGAATGTCTTTCAGAGAACCGTCAATACCGTATGACCAGCCGTGGTATGGGCAAGTGAATGCACGGGTATTACCACAGTCAGCGAAGCTTACACGCATAGAACGGTGACGGCATTGGTTTAAGAATGCTTTGATTGAGCCGTCTTTTTGACGAGCCACGATGATTGGATCTTCACCCATGTAGGTGTTGAAGAAGTCACCGGCCTTAGGAATTTGGCTTTCATGGCAAAGGAATAACCATGTACGACCGAAGACACGTTCAAGTTCTAATTCGTAAATGTCAGGATCTGTATAGATAGATGGCGTGATACGTCCATTTTGTGCATCGACCAAAGCGTCGATTTCGCGCACATCAATTTTTCCACTCATGAAAAGCTCTCCTGTGACCAATCGTGGCACAAAGTAATAGACTCAACTTTTCAACGATGATGGATTTTTGAGGGGATTTGAGGAAATATTTTTTTTGTTTTAACTAATAGATTTCATCAATTATTTGGGCTGCACTATTTTCTATTTAAGCACTTTTTTCACGACACATACATTTACTTTCTGAATATCAAAATAATCTTCACCATATAGTTGTTTATAGACTATACTGCAAGAAAATTATAGTAATACATTTTTTGGATTACTCGGCGGGCTAGTTATATGGAATTACGACATCTTCGTTACTTTATTACCGTTGCTGAAGAATTGAACTTCAGTAAGGCGGCTCTCAAACTTTACACGGCACAACCTTCTCTCAGTCAGCAAATCAAGGATTTGGAAGAAGATGTCGGTGTAAAACTGCTGCACCGCACCAAACGTAAAGTTGAACTCACCGAAGAAGGTGCCGTTTTCCTTGAGCAGGCACGCCTAACTCTGGCACAGGCAGACAAAGCCATTGCCATGGCCCGTCAGGTCTCTCAGGCCAAGCAGCAGATGCTGCGGATCGGCTTTGTACCTGTGGCAGAAATGAAGATTTTCCCTTATGTGCTGCCAAATCTGCGTGTCCAGAATCCGGATCTGAAAATTGAGCTGCTCAGCTTAAACAACACTGAGCAGATGAAATTATTGAAAAAAGGTGAGCTGGATCTGACTTTTACCCGTCATAACTTCAATAGCGACGAGATTGAAAGCCAGTTCGTGCTGCGTGAACCGCTGATTTTCATCCTTCCAAAAGATCATCCGTTGGCGAAATATGACCGTATTCCGGTAAAAGCACTGAATGGCATTGATTTTATTATTCCTTCTGCAGAACAGTCGCTGACCCTGCACAATGCCATCCTCGACTTTGCCAAAGCCCATGGTATCGAATTCAATATTGTGCAAAAAGCAGACAATATTCTGTTTAACATCAACTCGATCGGCATTGGTTTGGGTTGTACCATCCTGCCAGGCTATATCGCACCACTGACCATGAATAACACCGTTATTCGACCTTTGGATGTAGAGCTGCCTTATCTGGACCTTTATGTCAGTTACCGCAAAGACAGCAAGTCTGTCGGCGTACAAAAATTCCTTGAATTACTGACACGTGTGTTCTATCTAGATATTAACCGCAACGAACAGGCCTAAGCCTTTAGGCGAAGATCAGCGCGCTTTCTGAACCATTCAAAAGCGCGTTTTTTTATTTTTCACGATTCAATTGAATATTTTTTAATCAAACATATTTGCTCGGATTTCGTATCTGCCGTGCTTCTCGCAGCAATCACAGCATTAAAAAAAACTATTAATCTGACAAAATTGATCAATTATCACCCAAATACCCCCTACCATTTACAACTTAAGTCTAATACGGTTTTTTGGACTGAAATAAAGGATTTAGACGCCAAAAATATTGTGTAAATTAGGTTTAAATCTAAATCAGGATTGAATGAAAATCGTACGCATTTTAACTCCGGAATGACATCTTTTAGATATAAAAAAAAGGATGACCGAAGCCATCCTTTTTAGACGAGATACGACTTATTTTACACCGCGAGCCGCCAGGTAATCTTTGATCACAGTGTTGAATTCTTCTGCTTTCTCAACTTGAGACCAGTGGCCACATTGACTGAAAATGTGCGCATCAGCATTTGGCACAATGTTCAGAATATCCCATGTACGAGAAACCGGAATGACCACATCCTGAGTACCGTGGATCAGCAGTACAGGCACAGTGATGTCTTTCATTTTTTCGAAATCTAGTGGGAATTCGAAACGGTCACGGTCACGTGCGCCAACTACGTCCATCAGACGGTCAGAAGCATAGTCGTTTTTCGCAGAGTCAAAACGTACTTTTACCAACTCATCAGTGATCAGGTCTTTGTTCACCACGAACATAGAAAGAGTTTTCTTGATGCCTTCTTCAGTCAGAACAGGGTTTGCGTGTGCTTTCAGTGCAGCAGTCTGTTTTGCACCACCAGTACCCATCGATACAATACCCAGAACACGTTCAGGATAATCCAGTGCCATCTGGAATGCTAACCAGCCGCCCAGTGAGTTACCGACTAACCAGGTTTTCTCGATACCCAGTGCGTCCAGCGTACGAACTGCATGGTCAACCCAAGCACGGATACCGTAAGCAGTACCAGGTGCAACAACAGTTTGACCATAACCAATGGTATCAATCGCGATACAACGCGCTTGCTCACCGATTGAAGGCAGGTTTAACCACCAGTTTGCAGCAGCAGATACACCAGTACCCGAACCGTGCAGGAATAGAATAGGTGTACCCTCACCCACTTCGTGGTAGTGAGTCAACTCACCTTCTGCAGTTTCAATCCATTTATCTTCTAAGCCAAAGAATGGATCTGTTTTATAATCAGGGATTTGAACAGTACTCATGTTGATTCCTCGTACAGTCTTTAGCTTGCGTGTCCATCTATTCAGAGGTCGACGTCAAGTTGACTCATTAAAAAATAACTTTTTACGCCCTTATATTAACCGCTCAGGGCGAGTCAACTGATACAAAATTACGATTGCATACTATAAAAAACTTATAATTTAAATTATTGTTTTATATGAATATTTAACAAATAAAACCTTATAAAAACTCAGGATTTAGACAGCAAAAATACAACAAAAAAGAGCGGAGCTTACGCCCCGCCTTTTTCGCATTCTAAATTTTAGAATTTATAGGTATAGGTTGTTGCAACACGATGTTCTTGTAAATCCGCAAAACCCGGTACATTGCGATAATCCACATCGATAAACATGTACTGGAAGCCTAAACCTTTCAGCTTACCTTCAGGTACCACATAATTTACGATCAGGTTGTTCTCGTCTTCTTTGCCACGTGTACCATTACCATTTTTGATATTCCAGCCATCATAATGACGTACAGTTGCAGTCAGACCCGGCGCACCTACATCCTTAAAGTCATAGGTATAGCCCAAGCTCCAAGATTTTTCATCCTGACGGATAAAGCTTGCTACAGACCAGTTGGCTAAATAAGGCTGTGGAACCCAACCCGATAAAGTTGGGAAAAACGGAGCCTGATCTCCATGCTCACCAAACATCTGTTGATAGCCAGCATCTACAGTATGATTACCGTGTGTCCACGCACCTTTTAATGAAAGTGCTTGGCTATCGATATCTCCGTACAGGGCATCACCTGACTCGCGGTTATCAAAATAACGCACATGAGTCGCAATCTTGTTGCTGTCATCTAACTTTTTATTGTATGCCACACCAAGATAGTTTTGACGGTAGATATTGGTCACATCACCATAAAAGTAGCTTAAGCCCAACTCAGGTGTAGCTTGGTAATCAATACCTGCGACATACATACCATCGCTATCACCAGATTTAAGCTGTTTGGTTTCTGTATTTAAAGCATTTGGCCATAATTTAAAATCATGTGCCTGATTTTCATAACGGGCATTAATACTATCCAGATAACCCAATGTGATTTTAGTTTTATCAATATCTTTAGATTCTAACCAAACACCATTATAAGTGGTTAGCAGTTGACGTGACGGGTCAAAGTGCACGACTGGTGTAGCCGGTAGAATTTCACCAACACGCAGTTCAGTTTCAGAAACTTTCGCTTTTAACGTAGCGCCTACTCGACCGAAGTCACGTGCCTGTTTACCATTTTCAAATGGCAGAATGTAATCATCATCACCACGATCACCACTTAAACGTACTGCATGTTGAACCAGTACATCTACGCCTACCTTCACCGGACCGATATCTGCATAACCCGATTTAGCGTCTAAAGTTACACCTTGTGACCAGCTACCAAAGTCCTGAGTTTTAGTTTTGTCTGATTGATCAATTTGACGATCTAAATAGAAATTACGTAATTTCAGCTGAACATTACTGTCGTCAATCAAATCAGCCTGAGCAGCTGTTGTTCCTAAAGTCGCTGTTGCAGCAATGATTGCTATCCATAAATTATGACGACGCATTTTCTTTGTCCTTAACCAACATAAGAAGTGATGGCAGCATCATGCTAAACAATGACTTGCTTTAAAATCCGACCACAGTATTACGATTTTTGTACAAATTAAGCTTCTAAATTTAAAGAGATATTTTTTTCATTTTTTAATATTTTTGAAATCTTAGAGATTTTTTCAGATTTGACTGATTAACGAAAATAACCCTTTGTTCTGTATTTCAAATTCTTTATAAAAATGCAATTTCTTCATCAAAATACCAATTTTTAATCGTTTTCATGTTTAAGACTTTCTATGATACTAAAAAACTATAATTTGTATTTATAAAAAATATTATAAGTATTTAATACAGGAGATTTATTGTGCAATTCAAATATTTATTTTTAACAGCATAAATGTGCAATAAATAACTTGAGCTCTTATTTTGTTGTTTAAATATTTTTAAATTTAAAGCATAAAAAAAAGCGCCCTTTCGGAC
>NZ_JPQO01000030.1 GCF_000773685.1 Acinetobacter sp. HR7
CTATGCCCACAGGGAGAGGGAGTTTTCAAGCTTTCTTCTCTCCCTCAGGCATCGGTGCCACATAAGCAATCAGTAACATCACCCCACCCGCCAGCAAGAACGATAATACCCGCGTCAACGTTCCAATATGAGACAGATCAAACAGCACCAATTTCAGGGTTACGATCACCAGAATACTGCCACCTAAAATCCACATCGGTTTCAGGGATTTCAATGTGGCAATCCACATCGTCGCGAAAGCCAAGAGTACCCACAAAATGGTCAGACTCAGCTGAACTGTGGCATTGTTCCATACCTCTAGGCTATTCAACGGCGTGCCCAGATAAACATGCAGCGCACGCAGTACGATATAGCTGGAGAGCCAGAGTAGGCTTAGCACCATCAGTACAGCCATCATGCCTTTGTCTCGTCCTGCCCGGATTTGCTGCAGCAACATCCAGATAAAACCAACCAGCATGGCAATACTGACCAGATCAAATGGATTCAGAATCGGCAGTAGATAAAACTCAAAAGCTTGCTGACTTAACAGCTGTGAACACAGCAACCAGCCAGCCATCAAGATCAAGGTACTGTTGCTTTGCCACAGCATTGGCCAGGCAGAATCAATAGATTGACGATAGGACCAGAAACATAGCCCGAGCGGTAAAATCACCATACTGATATACGGCATACTTGGAATCAGGCATAGGCTTGCCAAAGCCAGACTGCCTAAAGCGCCTAGACTTACCCATTCTTTAGAAAGTTGTAATCCAACGGATGGTCGCAACCATTGCCAGGCCAGTAATAAAGTTGAGATTCCAAAGATCAGACGAGCTAATAAGCTATCCCAAACCAGTATGGCATTCTGACTATGGTCAATCGCGATAACTACACCCGCAAAAACCAATGGAGTTAAACCACACCATTTCGGAACCAGCCAGCTCCAGTCCTGATTTTTTCTCAGGATGATTTCATTTAAAGCCGCATAGATCAGTATGACTGTTGCCAGACTATAAATATGTGCATCAGGTAAATGAAACTCATCTTCAAGCAAGGCAAACAGTGTTAGGCTGGCAGAAAAACTCAGCAGACTCAGAAATCCAATACTCAGCCTATCCAGCTGTTGTATATATTTGTCTTTTAGCTGACTGACCAAAATCACAGCTAAATAACAGCCGCTGAGTGTCCAGAAGATATGTCGTGGCGTTGGATTGAGCTCAACCAGATAATACAGACTGCTCAGCCCGGCCATGATCATCAGCCCCATACTCAGGTACTGGCCAACCTTTAGATTCTTTTCCAAAGCCCAGCAATAGATCAGCACACCTTCAATCGCCCAACCAATTACACTCCATTCACCTTTCAACAGAATCGGTGGAATCAGCGCCATAAAAATCAGCATCAGACTGAGATAGCTATTGGCAGTGATATTTAAAGTGTGACTACGGCGTGACCAGAACCAGCAGCCAGCAAAAACCACGGCATAAATCAGGCTGAGTCCTGCCTGCCAGCTGCGATCATCAAAATGGATCAGGTACAAAAAGATATATGCCGTAATCGGTGCGGCAAAAATCAGGGCAATATCCAGAATCGGTTTCAGCTGAAATTTGCTCAGCTCTTCTTTGGCAAGCAACTGACTAAAGCGAAAACCCAACCAGATAAATACTGCGCTATGTGCCAGAATCAAACCGGTCATGCTGTATCGTTCAGAGGTATAGCCATGAATCAATGCATAGCTTCCCCCAATAATCGCTGTGACCAGAAAGGCAATCTGATTGAGAATCTTCCAGGGTTTTAGACTAGTCAGCATCGCCACACCAATATTGATCACCAGATAGTAAGCTACCAGCTCTACAGCCGTGGCATTGCGTACCGGCAAGGTAAACGGGGCAATGTAAGCGATCAGTACCGCCATCACTGTCAACTCAAAGCTGTTCTGCTTAAAGCTGAGATATAGCGTCACTGCCATAATCAGCACAAACAAAATTGAAGCCAGCAACAAGCTCGGAATGACCAGATTGTAATAAGCAAAGAATAGCGTCAGGAACAGCGCCCCTAACCCTAGTCCTTCCAGCGCCAAAGCAAAACTGCGGTTTTTCTCAATCAGCCTGTAGCCCAGCCCGGTGACTGCCACACTCGCTAGGGCAATCAGTCCCAGCTTCATCGCTAGACTCAATTGCCAGTGCTCGGTGGCAAAACGTAATAACAGAATGATGCCGATGACCAGGATACCAATGGCTACTTTCAGCACCGGATTGCCCTGGAAAATCCAGCGCTGAATCTGTTCAATTAAACTGGATGAAGCAGGTTCTGTTTGGGATGGCTGCTGAAATGCTGGAAGTGGAGTATTGTGAGATTCAATCGGTTGTGAGGATGATGAAAACTTGATTCGATGCTGTAACTGTTGCATTGAAAGTTCGAGGCGTTGCAGCCAGCGCAACAGGAAAAAAATCCAGGCCGTGACACCCAGTCCCATCAGCCATTTCAGGTCACTTGCCCCACCAACGATGGCGATCAGTGAAGAAATATACAGTGGGACTTTGGAATAACTCGGTACGGACAATTGATGTTGAGCCGCCGTATCTTCAAGTGGCTGCTGCACAGCATTTACGTATTGCATCACGCTAATTAAAAAACCCAGCCCACAGAGATAGCTAATAATTTCATAATCCAGATACCAGGCACTCAACGCTACAATTACCAAGCTGATGAGCCACATCATGCGCAATTCATTTTGCCCTGTTGTCATTCTTATCCGTTCCAGTCCCAAACATCTCCATCATACAACAAGCCACTGCAACTTATTTCATCTTCAGACATTATTCGCTAAGCTGTTGCCACGGACTTGCTCTGCGGGCACGGGAAAAATCACGTACAATAACCCCAATATTTGAATAAGGAATTGAATACATGCCACCATTTGTCTTGGTCGATGGCTCTTACTTTTTGTTTCGTGCCTTTCACGCGCTGCCACCGTTAACCACGTCAACCGGTTTACACACCAATGCAATCCGTGGTGCAATTTCTGCCATTCAAAAATTGATGCGCCGTACCCAGCCGACCCATATGGCGGTGATTTTCGATACCCCAGAACCGACTTTCCGTCATGAGCTGTCACCGATCTATAAAGGTGACCGTCCAAGCATGCCAAGTGAACTGTCTGAACAGATTCCATATTTACATGCCCTGATCAAAGCCTTGGGTATCCCACTCCATGCCCTGCCGGGTGCTGAAGCCGATGATATTATCGGAACCTTGGCGAAACGTGCTGAAGCCCTAGGTCATCAGGTACTGATCTCAACTGGTGATAAAGACATGGCGCAGCTGGTCACTGAAAAAGTCACTCTGGAAGACAGCTTTAAAGAACGCCCAATGGATATCAATGGCGTATTTGAAAAATTCGGCGTATGGCCAAACCAGATCGTGGATTACCTGACCCTGATGGGTGATGCTTCTGACGGTATCATGGGTGTACCGGGCATTGGTGCCAAAACTGCGGCGAAACTACTAAATGAATATGGTTCAATCGGTGGCATTCTGGAAAATGTCGACAAGATCAAAGGCAAGGTTGGCCAAAATATTAAAGACAATACCGACGGGATCGCACTGGATCATCAGCTGGCGAGTATTGTCATCGACCTTGATTTGAGCTTTGGTTATGATGACCTGAAACTGGGCGAACCAAATGTCGAAGCTTTGCGCGTGCTGTATACTGAACTGGAATTCCGGAACCAGCTGCAATCACTAGATCATCCGAATAATCCGAATAATGCCAAATATAAACAAGCGGCTCAATCTATTGCTGCTAAACCAGAGCCAATTGCCACTGAAGACCAGGCCGATTTAACCAGCGGTGATGACCAGCTTGGACAGGCAACCTATCACACAGTATTAAGCCAGGCCGATTGGGATGCCCTGTTTAGCCGCTTAAGCACTGTCAAACGTTTTGCTTTTGATACTGAAACTACCAGTCTGGACTATCGTGTCGCACAGATCGTTGGTTTCTCAGTGGCTTTTGATGCTCAAGATGCTTATTACATACCACTCGCACATGACTATGCCGGTGCCCCTGAACAACTGAATCGTGAAACCATTCTGGCGCAGATCAAGCCAATTCTGGAAGACGACAACATTCAGAAAATCGGCCATCACCTGAAATATGATGCGCATGTGCTGGAAAATCACGGTATCCAGTTGGCGGGCTGGTATTTCGATACCATGCTGGCCTCTTATGTACTGAACTCTGTCGCAACCCGTCATGGTATGGATGATGTTGCACGTTTGTACTTAAGTCATCTAACTACAACTTTTGAACAGGTTGCGGGTAAAGGTGCCAAGCAGAAGACCTTTAATCAGATCGATATCGAGACCGCTGCACACTATGCTGCAGAAGATGCGCATGTGACCTATCGTCTATACGAAGTGCTGCATGAAAAACTCAAAGTTCATCCAGAATTACTCAATCTCCTTTTAAATATTGAAATGCCGGTGGCACGTGTGCTGACCAGCATGGAAGAAAACGGTATTCAACTGGATCTAGCTTTCCTGGATCAGTTGGGCTGTGACTTCGCCGAAACCATGAAAAATCTGGAACAGCAGATTGAAGAAATGGCCGGTGAATCTTTCAATGTCAGCTCACCGAAACAGGTCGGTGAAATCCTGTTTGAAAAACTCGGCCTCAAAGGCGGTAAGAAAACTTCAACGGGGCAGTACAGTACCAGTGAAAGCATTCTGGAAAAACTAGAACATCCAATTGCTGAGCTGATCCTGAATTACCGTGGTCTGTCCAAGCTCAAAAGCACCTATACTGATGGACTGTGCAAACAGGCCAATAATGACACTCATCGTGTGCATACTAGCTATCATCAGGCTCTGACTGCAACAGGTCGCCTATCTTCCACCGATCCAAACCTACAAAACATTCCAGTACGTGAAGAAATTGGCCGTCAGATCCGTAAAGCCTTTATCGCGCCTGAAGGTCGTATTCTGTTAGCAGCCGACTATTCACAAATCGAACTGCGTCTAATGGCACATTTCTCTCAGGATGATGCCTTGGTGGATGCCTTTATGCATGGTCAGGACGTGCATCGTCGTACGGCTGCTGAAGTACTGGGTGTGCCTTTGGAACAAGTGACTAACGACCAGCGTCGCCAGGCAAAGGCGGTGAACTTCGGTCTGCTCTATGGCATGTCTGAATTCGGTCTGATCCGTCAGCTCGGCTTTACCCGTCAGGAATCACAGGAATATATCAAGCAGTATTTCCATCGCTATCCCGGTATTTATGAATATATGCAACGTACCCGTCAGGTGGCATTGGAACAGGGCTTTGTTGAAACCATTCTCGGCCGTCGTCTGTATACCCCAGACATCGATGCCCGTAACATGATGGTACGTAAAGCGGCTGAACGTGCTGCGATCAACGCGCCCCTACAAGGTTCTGCGGCCGACATCATCAAAATGGCAATGGTTGAAGTCGACAAGATGCTACCGAAAGACCAGGCCAAAATGTTACTGCAAGTACACGATGAATTGGTTTTTGAAGTCGATGAAGCGATTGCCGATGAACTGGCACCGAAACTGGCAGAAGTGATGCAATCAGTCGTACAGATTTCTGTACCGCTGGTGGTGGAAGTGGGCAAAGGTAAGAATTGGGATGAGGCTCACTAAGGAGTTCCCTCTCCTTTTAGGAGAGGTTAACTCTTAATTAAAGAAAGTTTTTAATTTCTCTCACCCTCAGCCCTCTCCCCAGGGGAGAGGGAGTAAAGACCAATATTATTTTAAAAGTATTTCCTCTGCTTGTAGGAGATGAGAAGCACTGCTTCACAAGGGAGTGGCAAATTTTCAATTCCATCCAACCTCCCTTTGTCAAAGGAAGGAGCAATAAAAAAGGACGCTTTTGCGCATTGCTGTCCCACAATTTT
>NZ_JPQO01000031.1 GCF_000773685.1 Acinetobacter sp. HR7
AATCTATTTCAGGACAAGACACAATTTTCTAAATGAGATCAGTTGAGACGACCGGAAAATTCATCTTCATCATGATTGAGTTCACAATTCAGAAAATCCTCACGGTCTGCTTCAATCTCCAGCGCAGTTTCCAGAGACAAGACAAAGAACAGTACGCCAGGAATTTTCATTTCGCCTTCGGTGTCTTCGAGATGATCACTGAGTATTTGATATGTTGAATCGACTTCATCAAATGGCACATCGATATAAAGATCACCGGAATAACTTTCAATCACGCCCGGCTGTTCGATTCCCATACAGGGTGTGAAGGTAATTTGTTTTTGCTGTAGCCATTCCATTAAATTTTGACGCAGATGATAGGATTCAGCCTCAGCATTGTTATGTTCATAATTTTCAAAATGAACAAATAAAACATCACGGCCTTTTTCACGTGCAATCGCATCGATATGTTGTAGTAATTGTGGCATATCCGGTTTCCTGTTCCCGTGATGATTCATCCGATTATAGAGAATATTTTATGGATATGTAGATCTGCAGATTTATCGACGTCATTGCTTGACGCAAAGCTGCTGAATTTGCAATCAATCTCTTGGCAATTTTCTTCATTCACCGCTATGCTGTAGCCCCATTCCCTCTATTTTATTTTTCGGAAACTATGGCTAAAGCAAAAAGTGTCTATCGTTGTGAGCAATGTGGTGCAGATCATCCGAAATGGTCTGGTCAGTGTGCTGAATGTGGGGAATGGAACAGCCTGCTGGAAGTCACCCTTGCCCCTGCAACGACACACCGTGCCCAGCCGAAAGTCGGTGGTTATGCCGGACAGGCATCAGCCATTACCACACTAAATAAAGTTTCGGTTTCACATGAAACTCGTATGCCTACCGGGATCGGTGAATTTGACCGTGTCCTTGGTGGCGGTCTGGTTACTGGCTCCGTGGTACTGATCGGTGGTGACCCAGGGATTGGTAAATCCACCATTCTGCTACAGACCGCGACGCATATGGCGGCTCGGAATAGCGCGGCGTTGTACGTGACGGGTGAGGAATCTTTGTCACAGGTTGCATTACGCGCCCAGCGTTTGGACCTACCAACTGAACATCTCAAAGTTATGGCAGAAACCTGTGTCGAACGTATCTGTGAAGTGCTGGCACAGGAACGCCCTGCTGTCGCCATTCTGGATTCGATTCAGACTTTATATACCGAAACTCTGCAATCTGCACCAGGTGGCGTATCACAGATCCGTGAATCTGCTGCTCTACTCACTCGCTTTGCAAAGAACAGCGGCACTGCCCTGTTTATTGTCGGTCACGTCACTAAAGAAGGTGCACTGGCCGGCCCGCGTGTGCTGGAACACATGGTCGACTGCGTCCTGTATTTCGAAGGTCAGTCCGATTCTCGCTACCGCATGATCCGTGCGGTAAAAAACCGTTTCGGTGCGGTGAATGAACTAGGTGTTTTCGGTATGACAGACAAAGGTCTGCGTGAAGTCTCCAATCCTTCTGCGATTTTCCTCAGTCGTTATGATGAAGCCATTCCCGGTTCCATCGTGATGATTAGCCGTGAAGGCACACGCCCGCTTTTGGTTGAAGTACAGGCTTTGGTCGATGATGCTCATGGTCAGCCACGCCGGGTAGCGCTTGGTCTGGAACAGAACCGTCTGAATATGCTGCTTGCCGTGATGCATCGTCATGGCGGCGTGCAGACTTCCGGACAGGACGTCTATGTGAATATTGTTGGCGGTTTAAAGATTACCGAAACCGGTTCCGACTTGGCTGTTCTGCTTGCCTGTGCATCAAGTATTCGTGGTAAGGCTCTGCCACAGCAACTGGCGGTGTTTGGTGAAGTGGGTCTGTCAGGAGAAATCCGCCCAGTTCCAAACGGTCAAGAACGTCTCAAAGAAGCCATCAAGCACGGCTTTAAATACATCATTCTTCCACGTGCCAATGCCCCGCAAAAAGAAGTACCGGGTGTCCGCTTTATTGCGGTTGCCCGCTTGCATGAAGCCCTCACAGAAGCGATGACTTTAAGTGATGAACTTTAATCCTGAATCTGGACATTTAGATTTTTCTTTTGATTAAAAAATACAGATTTTTGATTGAAATTCCATTGAAAGCCTATATAACTATAAAGCTCAATGAAGTTTTATTTTTATAGGAAAATTGAATGGAAGTTCGACAGCGCGGTTTGATCGCGGGTTTATTGACTGCAGCATTATTAGTTGCTCCTCTGGCTGCTGAAGCAAAACGTGCCGGTGGTGGTAAAAGCCACGGTATGCAACGTTCTGCTGCACCGACTCAGTCTTATCAGCAACCTCGCCAGACCGCTCCTGTACAACAGGCACCGACTGCTGGTGCAGCGACACAACAGAAATCTGGTTCAGGTGTTGGTGGCATGGTGGCAGCGGGTGTGGCAGGTGCTGCAATTGGTGCGGTAGCGGCGAATGCCCTGGCTGATGATAAAGATGCACAAGCAGCGTCTGAAGCTCAAGCAGCTCAACAGCAAGAGGAAAAAGGTGGTATTCCAGGCTGGATCTGGATCTTACTCGCTGCTGCTGTTGCCTTCTTCATTTTCCGCAAGATGGGCGCAAAAAAAAAACTAGCTTCTAATCCATACGCGCCAAACAGTGGTGCTGGTAATGCAGCGCCATTTGGTCAAACACCTCCTCGCGGTGGTGATAACACCAATATCTTTGGTCAAAATGTCGGTGGCAGTGCGCCAACCAATAATGCACCATTTGGTTCTGCGCCAGTGAACAATGCTCCGTTTGGCGCAGCCTACACCAACAGTGGCAACCAGCTGCCTGATGGCACTGAACCTGCTGCGTTCCTGCGTGTTGCGCGTCAGCGTTTTAATCATATTCAGTCTATGAATACGGCAAGCAACATTTCAGAAATCAAGCGTTACCTGACTCCTGATCTGTACCAGTCAATGTACAACGACATCATGGCGAACCAGGATCAGGACGTGGCTGAGTTCTCTAACCTGAATGCTATGGTAGTCGATTCTGCCAATGAAAATGGTCAATACGTAGTGAGCGTACGCTTTACAGGTACTGTGAGCGAAGACTTGAACAGCTTGCCACAGCCATTTGCGGAAATTTGGCACTTTGTGAAACCTGCTGGCTCTAATCAGGACTGGTTAGTTGCAGGTATTCAGCAAGAAAGCTAAGACCTAATTCTTTTAAATCAAACAGCGACCCTCGGGTCGCTGTTTTTTTATTTCGCAGATTCA
>NZ_JPQO01000032.1 GCF_000773685.1 Acinetobacter sp. HR7
TGTTTTTCTGAATGATGACCGTACGGTGGTGTTTAAATGAATATCAGTGCAAACCTACAAACTTCTGCCCAAATTGTTGATGGTAAAGCAACTGCAGCAAAGGTACTGGAAGAAGTCAAAGCTGAAGTACAGCAGTTTAAACAAAAGGGCATTGAACCTTGTCTGGCCGTGGTATTGGTCGGTGATGATCCGGCAAGCCATGTCTATGTACGTAATAAGGTTGAAAAAGCTCAGCTAGTGGGTATCCGCTCTTTAGAGTTCCGTATGGAGGCTGATACTGCGGAAGATGTATTGCTGGCAAAAATTGATGAACTGAATGCAGATGCAAGTGTGCATGGCATTCTGGTGCAGCTGCCATTACCCAAACATATCAATGAAACCGCCGTGTTGGAACGTATTCATCCGCAAAAAGATGTCGATGGTTTCCATAGTGAAAATGTCGGTGGCCTGAGTCAGGGGCGTGATGTCCTCACTCCATGTACTCCAACGGGCTGTATCCGTTTATTGAAAGATACCTTGGGGCCTGATTTGACTGGCCTGAATGCAGTCGTGGTGGGACGTTCTAATATCGTGGGTAAGCCGATGGCAGCCTTGCTTTTAAAAGAAAGTTGCACGGTAACGATCGTACATTCCAAAACCCGAAATATTCAGGATATTTGCAAGCAGGCTGACATTCTGGTCGCTGCGGTTGGTCGTCCACTCATGATTGATGAACAGTATGTTAATCCAGGCATGGTGGTGATTGATGTGGGGATTAACCGTATTCAGGTCGATGGCAAAAACCGTCTGGTTGGTGATGTTCATTATGAGGCAGTCATTGACAAGGTCAAAGCGATTACACCCGTACCTGGAGGTGTAGGGCCAATGACAATTGCTTATCTCATGAAAAATACACTTGATGCAGCCAGATTACAGACAAAAGTATTTTAAAAATAAGACAGGTATTAGAGATACCTTGGAGGAAACATATGCCACTTGGACTACTTAAATACGGATTAAGCAGTGAATATCCAGTTGAAGTGGATTTGCCTCCACCAAAGGAACTGAAATCTCACTATGACGTGGTCATCATTGGTGGTGGTGGACATGGACTGGCAACGGCCTATTACCTGGCTAAATATGAAGGCATCACCAATATTGCTGTATTGGAGAAAGCCTATTTAGGTGGGGGAAATACCGCACGTAACACGGCTGTGATTCGCTCTAATTACCTGACTTCAGAAGGTGTTAAATTCTATGCTGAATCGGTCAACATGTTTAAGAATCTTTCCAATGAGTTTGATTTCAACATCATGTATTCCGAGCGTGGTCAGTTGACCCTGGCACATACGGATTCTACCGTGCGGGCTTTCCGTCAGCGTGCTGAAGTCAACAAACACTTCGGTGGACGTACTGAGCTGATTGACCGTCAGCAAATCAAGGAGCTGGTACCCTGTCTGAATCTGGACCCGGCACATTTACCGGTATTAGCAGGTCTCTGGCATATTGATGGTGCCACAGCACGACATGATGCAGTGGCTTGGGGTTATGCCAAAGGGGCATCTAAACGTGGTGTAGAGATTCACCAGTTAACTGAAGTGCAGGATTTTGTCACTGAAGGCAATCAGGTCACTGCGGTCAAAACCAATCGCGGTACTGTGAAATGTGGCTGTGTAGTACAGGCGATTGCAGGTGCTTCAAGCTTGCTCATGAACAAGCTACATATCCGTTCCCCTATTCATACCTTCCCGTTGCAAGCGATGGTCTCTCAGCCATTCAAGCCATTTATCAATCCGTTAGTCAGTTCATCAGCACTGCATTGCTATGTACAGCAAACCAGTCGGGGTGAAATTGTTTTTGGTGGCGGTTCTGATCCATACCCACTGTATAACACCCGATCTACGCTTGATTTAAAAGAAAGTTTGCTCGCGCATGCTATTGAAATGTTCCCTTTTATGGCCAATGTCAAATTAATGCGCCAATGGGCGGGTATTACCGACATGACTCCAGATTATAGTCCAATTATGGGCAAGTCACCGTATGACAATTATTACCTAGATGCGGGTTGGGGGACCTGGGGCTTTAAGTCAACACCAATTTGCGGCAAGACCATGGCTGAACTGGTAGCTACTGGTAAGACGCCAGAATTGATCAAGCCATTTGAACTGTCCCGCTTTAGCCGCTTCCAGCAAGTCAATGAAATGGGCGCAACCGCAGCGAGCCACTAAGGAGATATACCATGAAAATAATGATTTGTCCTCTCAATGGTCCGCGTAATATCAGTGAATTCACCTATGGTGGAGAAGTGCGTGAGATGCCTGATCAAAACACCTGTACGGATCAGGAATGGGCTGATTATGTATTTAATAAAGACAATCTAATCGGTGTGGTACGCGAATGGTGGATGCATACACCAAGCAGCTACTGGTTTATTGCAGAGCGACATACCGCGACGGATGAAATTCTCCGAACCTATGACCCAAAAGAAATTTTTAATAAACGCATTGAATTTACAAATGAAGCGCAGACGACAACATCTGCCGCACAACAAGGGGTAGGCGCATGACAAAAACAGGCTTAGACAGACTTCCTGCACCTTATGGGCTGCTTATTGACCGTGATCATCAAGTGCAGTTTGAATTTGATCAGCAGAGATTCAGTGGCTTTGCTGGTGACAGCATTGCAAGTGCTTTAATTGCCAGTGGACGCTGGATCATGTCGCGTTCATTTAAATACCACCGTCCACGTGCACCGCTGACTATGGCGGGACAGGATGCAAATACCCTGATCCAGCTGCCACAAGAACCAAACGTATTGGCAGATTGTACGGATATTCAAACGATTACGACTTCTTCAGGTCAAAACTATTCAGGTTCTTTATTAAAAGACTCAGATGCATTTTTAGGCAAGTTTTCTAAATTCATGCCAGTGGGTTTTTATTACCGTTCTTTCTATAAACCCAAAGGTGTGTGGAAACTCTGGGAACCGATGATCCGTAAAAAAGCCGGACTGGGGGTGCTGGATCTGAATTTCGAGCCGGAATACTATGACAAGGCATACTTATTTACGGATGTTGCCGTGATTGGTGCAGGTCCTGCAGGGTTGAAAGCAGCGATTACAGCAGCTGATGCTGGTTTGAAAGTATTACTGATTGAACAGGAAAAAGTACTCGGTGGCAGTTTGAACTATGCGCGTTTTGACATAGCAGGGCAGCGAGCAAACCAATTAAGAGACGAATTGATCAATGTCGCTGAGCAGCATGCCAATATCACAGTACTGAAAGAAGCCGTCTGTAATGCCTGGTTCACAGATCATTATCTGCCAGTGATCCAAGGTAAACGCATGTATAAAGTTCGTGCCAAACAGTGCATCGTGGCGAGTGGCAGTTTTGATCAGCCTGTGGTTTTTAGAAATAATGATTTGCCGGGTGTCATCTTAACCAGTGCGGTACAGCGGTTAATCAAGTTATATGCTGTAAAACCGGGTCAGAAAGTTGTCATTCTTACCGGTAATGATGATGGCTATTTTGCAGCGCTTGATTTGCTTGAGGCCGGTATTGCAGTTCAGGCTCTGGTTGATATGCGTGCAGGTGCAGCTAATGCAGCATTACAGCATGCAGTATCTACTAAAGTGCAATGCTATTTCAGAAGTACGGTTTATGAAGCACAACATGATCGTGCCATGCAGCATCTCACTGGTGTGGAAATTCGGCAGATTACTGCTGAAGGGCAGGTCTCGAAAGACTCAATTCATCTGGAATGTGATGTACTGGCGATGTCATCAGGTTACATGCCCGTATATCAGTTGCTGTGTCAGGCGGGTGCTAAACTAAGCTATGATGACCGCCGTGCCCAGTTCAGCATAACTGGATTGCCAAAAGGTTTACATATCACAGGTTCCATACATGGTGTGCATGCGATTGAGAATGTCCTCAAAGATGCAGAACATACTGCACAGAATGTAATACGTTCTGTTCAGGAAAAGTCACAATTTGCTGAAGAGCTGAGCTTCATTGAATCACCCGTCAATTTCCCTTGGCCTATGTTTGAGCATCCTAAAGGCAAGGAATTTGTCGACTTTGATGAAGATCTACAAATCCGTGACATTATCAACGCAACCAAGAGCGGTTACCGTGACGTACAGCTGGTTAAGCGTTTCTCGACTGTTGGCATGGGACCATCACAAGGCCGTCATTCAGCCTTGCCAACCGCACGTTTAGTTGCGAAATACACTGATCGTAGTGTGAGTGAGACAGGCGTGACCACAGCCCGTCCTCCATTTACTGCTGAAAAGCTGGCGCATATTGCCGGTCGTGGTTTTGATCCTTACCGTCAGACGCCAATGCATCAGCGTCACTTAGAACTCGGTGCGAAAATGATGCCTGCAGGTAACTGGCAACGTCCGGCATTTTATGGTCCTGCAGAGCAGCGTTTGAAAAACATTGAACGTGAAGCACTGAACGTGCGTCAAAATGTAGGCATCATTGATGTATCAACTTTGGGTGGTTTAGAAATACGTGGTGCTGACAGTGCCGAGTTCTTGAATCGTCTGTATACCTTTGCTTTTGCTAAATTACCGGTGGGCAAAACCCGCTATGCCGTGATGGCTGCAGAAGATGGTGTAGTGATTGATGATGGGGTCGCCGGTCGTATCAGTGAGCAGCATTTCTATGTCACAGCGACGACCAGCGGTGTCGACCGTATTTATCAGCAGATGTTGAAATGGAATGCACAGTGGCGCCTGAATGTGGATATTGCCAATGTGACCACGGCATTTGCTGCAGTGAATGTCGCAGGGCCCAATTCTCGCGCATTAATGCAGAAAGTATGTACTGATGTGGATTTTAGTAATGAAGCCTTCCCGTATCTAGGCCTAAGGCTGGGCACGATTCAAGGTATCCCGGTCCGTCTACTCCGTGTCGGGTTTGTAGGTGAGTTGGGCTATGAAATTCACTATCCAGCACGTTATGGTGAATTTGTCTGGGATCTGCTGATGGAGGCAGGAAAAGCGTGGAATATGCAGCCGTTTGGTGTGGAAACCCAGCGTCTACTGCGTCTAGAAAAAGGCCATATCATCATTAGCCAAGATACCGATGGCATGACACATCCGAAGGAATGTGATCTCAGCTGGGCAGTGGCAAAATCAAAACCTTGGTTTGTCGGTAAGCGTTCGATCGAAATTCTGGCCTCGCAGCCTTTAAAACGCAAACTGGTTTCTTTTGTACTAGATAAGAATAAGACTCAACCATTGGAAGGGCATATCGTACTAGAGGGTGAAAATATTTCGGGCAATATCACTTCTTGTGAGTACTCACCAAGCTTAGACAAAATTATTGGTATGGCTTATGTGGGAATTCACCAAAGTGTAGAAGGGCAAACTTTCCCGATCCGTGTCGAAAAAGGTGAAATTGTGCAGGCAACAGTAGTCAAAGCACCATTTTATGATCCAGAAAACAAACGTCAGGAGGTTTAAACGATGCACAATCTATATCAGGCAGAGCGCAGTTTAATCCAGCGCACGTTTGAAAAATATGATGCTTATGGTTCAGGCAAATATTTTCTAACTACATCCAATCAGCAGGATCAGCTTAAGCGCTGCGGCCTGATTGATTTAACCCATTTATCTCGTGTGGGATTCCGCGGTGTAGATGCAGCGACCTATTTGCAGGAAAAGGGATATCGTACGCCAGAAGTACCCAATACTGTACTTGCACAGGACGATGGCAGCTTTGTGGGACGTCTTTCTGCAACTGAATATCTGATTCTAGGGTCATTAAATGATTTTGGTGACAAAGTCACTGCACTTGAAGCTGAGTGGAAGATGAATGAATATCTTAATTATTTACTGCCACGCAAGGATAGTCACGCATGGATGTTGCTTACTGGAGATTACGTATCTGCCATTATGGCTAAACTGTGTGGTGTGGACCTCAGTGCCGAAGCATTTAAGCCAGGCCAGATTGTGCAGACTTCAGTCGCACGTATCAATGCAATTGTGCTGAATGTCAGCGATGAAATCTGTCCGAAATTTAGCATCTTGTGTGATCGTTCTGCATCCTTGTATTTATGGGAAGTGCTGATTGATGCAATGGCTGAATTTAACGGTCAAGTAATAGGTATTAATACACTGCTCTAAAGTTCCCTCAACGATAAACCCCTTCTATATGGCTGCTGGTGTCAATCGGCAGCTGTATTATTTTTACCTCCTGTGATTCATGGACTGCTCCCTGAATAGCCACCAATTTTGTAGACACCTTTTAGTTAGATAAAATGGCTAATTAACGAGGTGCTTATGAGCAGTAAACGATACCCTGAACAATTCAAAATTGAAGAAATAAAATAGGTCACTGAGAAAGGTTATCGTGTGGCCAAAGTTACTGTTCGTTTAGGAATCACTACTTATAGTTTGTACGTCATCATCAAACGTTATGATCTACAGTAACCGAAGACAACAGGATTTAATGATCCAAGTGCAGAATAGGCAAAATTAAAAAAGAACTGCAACGAGTTACACAAGAAAAGGACATAGGGCCTGTCCCTTGTTTATGTTCAACTCTGGATGTTCATGCTTTCAGTTACTAAAGAGAGAGGATCAAGAAGAAAAAAGATCAATTTCAAAGATAGTTGTATGTCTATAATTTTGGTGACTATTCAATCGGACTCTATATTTAAAGCTAAGATTCTAATTGCTCAGTGCAAGATCAAGTTTGAAAAGAGATTAGAATGTCCTTATCTGATGAAATGCATTTAAAAAATAGAAAAACTTTTCTTTGAAACGATGTATAAAAAAACAAGAGCACGAGGCTCTTGTTTTTGTCAGGTACTAGAATTAATGATTATAAGCACTCTCGTTATGGTCAGTTTTATCTAAACCAGTTTCTTCCTCTTCTTCACTAACACGTAATGGCATAATCATGCCTACAATCTTAAACAGAATCCAAGACAGAACACCTACATAAACGAAGGTAAATACGATACTTGCAATTTGAGCCAGAATCTGAGGAAGGACAGAAACATCCTCAATATTTCCTCCCAGTGAAGGAATACAGAAGATTGCAGTCAATATACATCCGACCACACCACCAATACCATGTACTGAGAATACGTCCAGTGCATCATCAACACCTAGTTTACGTTTTAAAACGGTAATCGCGTAGAACACAGCGATACTTGCTAGGAAGCCAATCGCAATAGCACCAAACGGTCCTACATACGCAGCAGCAGGGGTAATTCCTACTAATCCAGCAATAGCTCCCGATGCCAGACCGAAAGCAGTAACGTGACCAGCTGAGATTTTCTCAATGATCATCCAGCCAAGTATGCCGCCTAATGTTGCCAGCATGGTAGTCATGAAGATCAGTGATGACGAAGCATCAATAGCTAAAGCAGAGCCGACGTTGAATCCGAACCAGCCAGCCCATAGGAAAGCCGCACCAATCAGGACAAAAACTACATTGTGCGGAGGCATAGGCGTAGTTGGCCAGCCTTTACGTTTACCTAGTACCATTGCACCTACAAAAGAAGTGACACCAGCACTGATATGTACTGCTGTACCACCAGCAAAATCTAGAACTCCCCAGTTATGGAATAACGCACCGTCACCACCCCAGACCATATGAGCTAGTGGCCCGTAGACGATTACTGTCCAGAGTGCTGCAAATAAAACCATGGCACCAAAATGCATGCGCTCAGCAAAACCACCTAATGCAATGGCTGGGGTGATCATGGCAAAGGTCATCAGAAACAGGATGACAATATATTCTGGAATGCCGCCGGCCATACTTTCAGGGGTAATACCAGCAAGAAAAGCAGTACTTAAGCCACCAACAAAGCTTCCTATGTTGTAAACACCTTCCTCCATGCCAGTAGTATCTGTGGCAAGGCTATAGACCACCACAACCCATAAAATACCTACCACACTGGCAATGGCAAAGAACTGGCTCAAAACAGATAAAATATTTTTTGATCGAACCATACCCCCATAAAACAGTGCCAGTCCTGGTATAAACATTAATAGAACAATAACAGTTGAAACCATGACCCAAACAGTCGCTGGCGCATCTATTGCATCTTCTGCAAAGGCCATTGCCGGAAAAAGCAATAAGCTTGCAAGCATTAATTTTTTTAAGTTCTGCAACATCTTGAATGGCTCCCATAAATCCCGAATAAATTACATATAAAAAAACCTATGTCCTGCTGTTAAATGAATTGAAAATATTCTTTAAGGGAATATTTATTTCATTTTTAATTAAGCAATTCATATGCCATGAATATTTAAGGGAATATTCTTTTAATTTTATTTTTCAATAAAAGAGTAAAAGTAAAATAATGTAATATTTTTAAGTTATTGTTTTATTATGAATTTATTGAAAATATAGTCATATTAAAAAGTGAATGGCAAGGCATTAGATGAGCATTACTTCTTAAGGGCTCTGTTGTATAAATATGTAAGCATCTGATTTAAATAAATTTAATTTTGGATCAAAAAATAATCAAAACTTTTAAAATCATATAGTTATGAAATCTTTATGCAACAAAGCCCTTCTTAAGGGATAATTAATTTGGGGTATTTTTCATTTAGCGAAAAACTTTTGAAAATATTGTTAGTTTTAATATCTTAGAAAATTTTATTAGGGTCTGTTGACACTTA
>NZ_JPQO01000033.1 GCF_000773685.1 Acinetobacter sp. HR7
CCAAAATCATCATCGTTTGATGACGTGTCAAACGAACAAATAGAGCAGATAGAATTTGCACTCAACCATCGTCCTAGAAAAACGCTAGGTTGGTATACACCGAGTGAAGTTATGGCTGGTTTTTATACTGTTGCACTTGCCGCTTGAATCCGCCAAATAAAAACGATAAGAAAAAGATAATAAGGAGAAGATACAGTGCATTACCAATATCATTGTGCATGTTGCAATCGAACCGTTTCATCCACTGAAACTTCTTGCCCAGATTGTGGTTCGCATAGCATTCGCAGTCCGTATGGCTTCTGGATGTTCTGCCTGATCACCTGTCTGGCAGCGGCAATTGTAGTTAAGGTTGTGCCAGTCTATGTACAGACACATACCCAAGAAGTACCAGCTAAAGATACGATTTTCAGTGCTCTGCAACTTGAAACAAAACAAAAATCATCCTGATCATAATTCATCCTAACAATCACGTATAACGACAATTATTCTTCTAACGGTTAATTCTTCTCGGCGGCCTGATCTTTCTAGATCAGGCCTGAAAAACTGTTCGCATGTTGTCTGAGATATTTTTTTAAACTGTGCTTCTATATCATTCAACAGCAATCATCCCAATTGCATTACAATAAAACCAGTGTTGTATAGAATAGAAGCATAGAAAAGATTGATATGGTTCAACTGATTCGTAAAGGTGGTTTAAGAGAGCGTGCTAACCGCAGTCGTAGCTATCAAGGTTCAGAAAATACTGAAACTACGCTTAAACCGAACCGCTATAGTTCCAGTCAAAAACTGGCCGAAAAAAAAGAGGAAACTGCTGTTTCCCCTCTTGCTAATGATCAGGCTCAGTCTGATCAAAATTCTTAATTCATGAGGATTAAGGCATCATACCAAAGCCAGATCGCAAAGATCAGAAACAGTACCCCTGAAATCAGATCAATATAGCTACCGGCACGCTGATACAGCACTTTAATTTTAGGCTGGGAAATCAACAACATCAGCAATGCGAAAGTGATAAAAGTCTGTAGTGGAATAATCACTGCTAATTGGGATTTCAAATAATCCGAAGCAGAAGAACTTAGGGCTAATGAGAATACGCTACTGAAATAAATCAAGGTCTTGGGATTAGACAGATTGGTGAACAAACCCAACATAAAATAGCTTTTTGGCTCATTCACCACCAAAGAATCATCAGTCGTCACATTGCGCTGCTTGAATGCCTGCAATCCACCTTTTAGCATTCCCCAGCCCATTTTTGCCAGGAAAGCTCCCCCCACCAGCATGAGCACCTGTTGTATCCATGCAAACTGGTCAATCAATACGGTAAAACCAGCCAGCGTCAGGACGACCCAGACCACAATCCCGACCGATATCCCGGCAATGATTTTTAGTGCATTGGCACGTGAAGTTGATGCTGCACTACGAGCAATCAGGAGAACGTCCGGTCCCGGACTGAGTTGGGCAATAAAATGCAGACCGCAAATGGTTAAAAGCAAAGACATCTTTCTCCTTTCAGTGATCACTGAGACTGCAGCATTATAACTTTTGTTTAATTTTTCGTAGTAGTTTTATCTTGATTTAGGCACATAAAAAAGCCGGATCAGTTAATCCGGCTTAATATGATCAAATTTTATTTTTGATTCACGTCTTTCATTTCAATTTTTTTCGCATCTGGGGTTACTTCACGTGCCTCACCATCAATAATGGTTGAATCGCCACGACCGCCCTGCTGGTTCTGCATGTCTTGCATCTGGCGCATCATTTCTGCAAATGGGTTTTGACCTTGTGCTCCGCCCATATCGCCCATCATGCCACCCATCATTTTTTCCATCATGGCTTGCTGGCGTTTCATCATGACTTTCATCATTGCCGCTTTAAATGCCTGCTGTACCGGTGGAATCAGCATGAGTACAGCCAGCACATCTGTGATCAGACCTGGAATCAGCAGGAAGAAACCCGCCAGGATTTTAGGCAGATTGTTGGTCATGGCTGGATCAGCACTCATCTGCCCCATTTGCATCTGTTGCATTTGCGGCATCATACCCGCCGAGTATTTACGGATCAGGTTCATCCCGATAAAGAAGGCAGCCACAAACCAGAAAAATACGTACCACATGCTCCCGACGAGGTCACCCACGCCGATCCACACAAATACTTCCAGGATCAAGCCAACCAGGATAAAAAGAAATAATTTCATGAAAATTAATCTAATCTCTATTAAAAAATTAAGGGCGCTGTAATCAACCGCTTCATCAGGATCAAGCTTTTTTGATACGCTTATGTAACAATAAGGGCATTATTTTATTTTTAAAGTGCAGGCATGTCATTAATTATTGGGATTGACCCAGGTTCACGTCTTACGGGGTACGGTATCATTCAAAAAGAAGGTTCAAAACTGACTTTCGTCGATGCAGGTACGATCCGGACGGAAACTGCGGAAATGCCCGAACGATTAAAACGAATATTTGCTGGGGTTGAACGAATTGTAAAGTTCTATGGCCCAACGGAAGCGGCGGTAGAACAAGTATTTATGGCACAAAACCCGGACTCAGCACTAAAACTGGGTCAAGCTCGTGGTGCTGCCATTGCAGCACTAGTTAATTTAGATCTGCAAGTAGCGGAATATACGGCACGGCAAATCAAGCAGTCTGTAGTGGGCTACGGTGCAGCAGAAAAAGAACAGGTGCAGATGATGGTGATGCGAATTCTAAACCTGACCATCAAACCGCAACAGGATGCTGCCGATGCACTGGCTGCAGCCATCTGCCATGCCCATGCTTCTGGCAGCATGAACAAAATGGCCGTGTTAAATGCCCTAGGCGGTATGGCTCGTGGACGTAGTCGTGCCAGCAGAAGACGTTAATTATAGATACTTACCGAAATCTCGTTTCATTTCAGATATAGTAGGAAATGTTGGATAATTTGCAATTAGCATACGACCGGATTTTTTTATTTGTTTAGATTGCTGAGGATATATCCGAATAAATACTATTTCTTCCGGTTCATTTCGATGATTGATTTCACAAATCATAAAAGCTTCATTTTTATGGATAACTTTATATGCTGGGAAAGCTTTCTGAACTTTCTGTAAAAAATTTCTGGAAGGATTCTGTCTATGGGCTTTATTTGAATTAATATTATTTCTTTTTCCCTTAAATAAAACATAAAGTAATATCAAAACTATCAGTAATAAAACAAACATTACTTGCTCAGACATACATTGATCCTTTTTTATTTTACGATTTTAAAATCATCAATTATTTGAGGCGTAGCTATTTCAACAGATTCTATATTTTCTACATTTGCAAGTGAAGGTTCTTTCCAGCTACGCTGAATTATCATTTGAATTTTATCTTTTTCCCCGACAACCACAGCTTCGACTTGTCCAGTGGGCAAATTCCGTACATAGCCATTTAGGCCTAATTCTAGTGCTTGAGCTTCAAACCAGTTTCGATAACCGACTTTTTGTACTTTTCCAGAAATCGTCAGTTTTACTGCCTGCATCATTATTCGACCCTTAAAGATTCACTACTTTATATATTGCCTGTTTCATATCTTGCGCCTGTAAACCACGCTGACCCGATTTCGCCAGCTCATCTCCAGCCAGGGCATGCAAGGTCACGATTTCATGTAAATGAAGATTTTCATGAAATTGGGCTTTCAGACTGGCAATCATTCCAGCAAGTACGTCCCCCATACCACCCGTGCCCATCCCCGGATTTCCAGCGGTACAGATATAGAGCTGATCTTCCAGAATCAGGCTACCTGAACCTTTAAGTACCCACTGCCCCTGATACTTCTGCTGCAAGGCATGAATTGCTGCAATGCGATCCACTTCAACCTCTTTAGCTCTACTTTCGAGTAAAGTCGCTGCTTCGCCCGGATGCGGGGTGCAATAAGTTTGGTCATTTAAAGATTGTGGTTGTTTAGCCAGGAACCAGAGTGCATCGGCATCTAAAACAATTTCTAGATCAGACTGTTGAATAGCGCTAAACCAGAACTGATAATGCTGCTCTGCCCACAAATCACGGCCCAAACCCATTCCGAAACAAACTGCATCGACCTGTTGCAGCAAGTCGTCTCGCTGACCTTCATCTAAAGCATTAATATCCCGCAGCATGATATTCGGCGCACGGGATAGAATCGACATATGGTGTTTGGCATCACAAGCAACGGTCACCTTACCAGCTCCCGCAGCAAAAGCTGCTTCCGCCGCCATAATCACCGCACCGCCCATATCGGCATGCCCGCCAATCACTAGCACATGCCCGTAACTTCCTTTATGCCCAAAAGCCAGACGTTTCGGTAAATGGATATCGGTATTGGATAATTGAGCAACCGATTTTAGCTCTGCATCGGTTGGAATAGCAGTGATACATTCCACCTGCCCTGCAAACTCCTGGCCCTGTCCAGTAAATAATCCCGCCTTCAGGCCAAGTGCGGTATAGGTACAGTCGGCTTGCACAGCGACCGGCAGCGGTTGTCCAGTATTGGCATTTAAACCGCTTGGAATATCGATTGCGATTTTCAGACCTGTTTGAATATTGATGCGTTGAATAATCTGTTGCCATTCTTCATTCAGCTCACGGTTCAAGCCTATACCAAACAGTGCATCAATATAAACATCATATTCAGACTGAAAATCAAAATGCGGATAGACTTTTATACCGGCATCCATGGCTTCCTGACTGGCTAAAGCCAGATCCTGAGAAGTGCCTTTTTCTGCGGCATAAATCTCCACCTGAAATCCAGCCTGTCGCAGATATTTTCCAACCAGATACCCATCTCCGGCATTATTGCCCTGTCCACAACAGACTGCGACCTTTTGAACGTTCTCTTGAACAAATAAAGGAATCAGGCGTTGTGCAATGCCCCAGGCCACCTGCTGCATCAAGCCATAGGAACTATTTTGCCGGGCAAACCAGCGCTGCTCCCATGCTTGAATATCTCTGCTATGGTAAACTTGTCGCTGCATTTTTTATTCCCTGTTCCCGGTTTATGACTACACCCGATTCTCCCGCACAAATTCAGGTTTTTCAAGAAGATCCAGAAGCTCTAAAAGCATGGATCAAGGTACAGGCGCTAGAATTGGGTTTTTCTGATTGTGTCATTGCCCGGCCGGATGCTCAAGTAGAATTGCCCCGTCTACAGAAATATCTGGAGCGCGGTTATCACGGCGAGATGAAGTTTTTGGAAGAGAATCTGGAAAAACGTGCTGATCCTACTTTATTGATTCCAGCTACCAAATCAGTAATCTGTGTACGTATGGATTATCTGGTCGAGAGACCTGAGCCGAGAATGGTGCCTGATACACCAAACTCCGCGATTATTGCCCGCTATGCCCGTGGACGCGACTATCACAAAACCATGCGTGGCCGATTGAAAATACTGGCAGCTAAAATCAGGGAAAAAGTCGGAGAATTTGAATCGCGTCCTTTTGCTGATTCTGCGCCAGTTTTTGAAAAATCGCTGGCGGAAAATGCTGGTATGGGCTGGACCGGTAAGCACACCCTACTGATTCATAAAAAATCTGGTTCCTTCTTTGTTCTGGGGGAGCTGTTTACTTCACTAGACCTACCTTTTGATGAACCAGCATCGAAACACTGTGGTTCCTGTACAGCCTGTATTGATATCTGCCCGACCCAGGCGATTGTTGAACCCTATCTACTGGATGCGCGGCGCTGTATTGCTTATTTGACTATCGAATACAAAGGCATCATTCCTGAAGAATTACGCAGAGGTATCGGCAACCGTGTCTTTGGTTGTGATGACTGTCAGCTGATCTGCCCATGGAACAGTTTTGCCAAGACCACCACCATTGCCGATTTCCATCCACGACATGGCCTGGATCAGGTCAGTTTGCTGGAGTTATGGCAATGGGATGAAGCCACTTTTCTGGCCTCTACAGAAGGCAGTCCGCTACGGCGTACTGGTTATCAGAGCTTTATGCGCAATATCGCTATTGGCCTGGGTAATGCGCCATTTAACCCGGCTATTGTCCAAGCCTTGCAGGATAGCCGTGTACAACATGATGAGATTGTACAGGTGCATATCGATTGGGCGATTCAAGAACAACTGGCAAAATCCCGCTAATTTTCATCTTTACCTGATGTCACAGATTCCCTTAAAAGCCTTACACACCTGAGTTTCAGACTATGACATAAAAGGGACAGGCATAGGAAATGGAGGAATGATGATGTCATCAAAAAATCCAAACCAAGAGCTATTGGAACAGTTGCAAGAGGAGTACCAAAAGAAACACTTGCAGCAACAACAGCAACAGCCTCAACATGGGCCGGTCAATTCTCCAAAAAATAACCAGCATGAACAGGATCAGCGGGTATTTAACAAACAGCACCGCAAAGATCTCCATGGACAGGATACCCATGGTAATCACAGTAAATAATCTGATTGCTGGAAATACAAAGCTCACGTTAAGTGGGCTTTGTTCGTTATGATGGTTAGAAAACTAAGGAAAGATTGATAAAAACTGAAATTAAAAAAGCCCGATCTAAAATTAAATCAAACATATTTCTCTTGAAAAAAATTATTCTTTGCTCCTAGCACCTGCAAAATTATGTGCGGTAATCAAAATCCCATATTTAGCATTCAGATAATCACCGCCCCGGATCACATCTGCACCATTGGCATGTTCGACCGTGAGTGTCTGACTTAAAGCATCATAATGAAAAGAATCATAGCAGTCCTGATGCAGGCTTAGCCAATGCAAGGTATCTGCCAGATTATCATCAACAATATAGGTATCAGCCTGAAAGTCTTTGCTCATGTTGCACCAGTGGAAACTCTTTATTCAGGTGGTATTTTAGCGGAATCTTCCAAATTTCAGGCACAAAAAAAGTGAGCAGATGCTCACTTTTTTCTGTTCAGTATCAATCTTTATTGACCCCACACTTGCGACATTCCCAATGGGTTCCAATCTCTTCCATATGTTGATATTCATAAATGTGCAAGCAGAATAGTTTTTTCAGTAGTTGAAGCATTATAAAACTCCCGTTTCATCATTTTTAAAATACGCTTCTTTAGGCACCCTTCCTGAGTGTTGATTTGTTGTTCTGGATAAAAACCACCTCTTACTTATAACCAGAATTTTTCAAAATGTAAAACCTATTTCATTCATTTTTTCAACTTTCCGATAAAGTTAAATTTCAATTGATTCATGTTTTTAATTAGCATCTGTGATCTATATCTCAAATACCACTTATTAAAGATTCTCTACTATAAAAAAGCGAACCGAAGTTCGCTTTTTTGCTTTTATTTAGAAGAAACCAGCTGGCTTGGTTGAATAACTCACCAACAGGTTTTTGGTCTGCTGGTAATGATCCAACATCATCTTGTGGTTTTCACGACCGATCCCGGATTTCTTGTAACCACCAAAGGCTGCATGAGCAGGATAGATATGATAGCAGTTGGTCCAGACACGACCCGCTTCAATCGCACGGCCAGCGCGATACGAGGTATGTGCCGAACGTGACCAGACACCAGCACCTAGGCCATAAATCGTATCGTTAGCAATCCTGATCGCATCATTAAAGTCTTTAAAGGTGGTTACTGCCAGCACTGGCCCAAAAATTTCTTCCTGGAAAGTACGCATGTTATTGGTACCCTTAAAGATGGTTGGTTCAATGTAGAAGCCTTGCCCGACTTCCTGACGTGCACCGCCACCAACAAGCACTTCTGCACCTTCGCCGCGACCTGTTGCAATACAACCCAGAATCTTGTCCTGCTGTTCCTGCGATGCCTGCGCACCAATCATGGTTTCAGTATCGAGTGGATGACCAGTTTTGATTCGTTTGACTCGATCAATTGCCAGTTCCAGGAACTGATCTGCAATACTTTCCTGTACCAAAGCACGTGATGGACAGGTACAGATTTCGCCCTGATTCAGGGCAAACATGGTGAAACCTTCCAGTGCTTTTTCCAGATAATCATCTTGCTGTGTCATGACATCTTCAAAGAAAATATTCGGTGATTTACCACCAAGTTCCAGTGTTACCGGAATAATATTTTCAGTGGCATATTGCATGATTTGCTGACCTACAGCAGTCGAACCGGTGAAGGCAATTTTGGCAATACGCGGATTCACAGCCAGTGGACGTCCCACTTCAATGCCATAGCCATTCACAATATTTAGCACACCTTCAGGTAACAGGTCCTGAATCAGTTCCACCAGCACCAGAATGCTGACCGGGGTTTGCTCTGCCGGTTTCAGAACGATACAATTGCCTGCAGCCAAAGCCGGTGCCAATTTCCATGCTGCCATCAAGATCGGGAAGTTCCATGGAATGATCTGACCAACCACACCTAAAGGCTCATGGAAATGGTAGGCAATGGTATCTTCATCAATCTCAGAAATACCGCCTTCTTGCGCACGGATACAGCCAGCGAAATAGCGGAAATGATCAATCGCTAAAGGAATGTCAGCGGCCAGGGTTTCACGGATTGGCTTGCCATTGTCCCAGGTTTCAGCCACTGCCAGCAGTTCCAGATTGGCTTCGAGACGGTCGGCAATTTTTAACAGAAGATTAGAGCGTGTGGTTGGCGAAGATTTATTCCATTGCACTTTAGCTTTATGCGCAGCATCCAGCGCCAGTTCGATATCTTCCACGCTAGAACGCGGCACTTTGGTAAATGGCTTGCCATCTACAGGAGAAATATTGTCAAAGTATTCGCCTTTGACGGGTGGCACCCATTGCCCACCAATAAAGTTGTCATACTGGGCTTTGAAATGAACTTTTGAGCCAGGCTGGTTCGGATCGATATAACGCATATGTATTTCCTTTGCTTATTTTAATCTTTAAAAATGCTGCATCTACAGCTTTGGTATAAGGTACATCCGTACTCTATTTAGTTAACATACGCGTTATAAGGTTGGAGAAAGGTTGGCACTCAACCGATTTACATTTCTTTTGATTCCTCATAAAAACAATAATAATTACATTTGGATGTAAATCATGAATTATTGTGAGAATAAGGAATGATGACAGAACAGAGCTTAATACAACAAAGGCAAAAAATTGATCAGCTTCGTCAAAGCAGCAGTTTATCGCCTTCACATGCAGCACAACTCGAACAGAGCATTGTTAGCTCCTGGCAGCGCTCTTCTTTAGCCGAGATTCCCAAAAATCGTCTGGCTGCCCCATTAACAGATATAAAACAAATCAGCACTTCTTCGGCTTTAAGTCATGCCTTGGAACATTGTGCGGAAAATTTAAAGCATATTGCTGAACAGTCCTCTATGGTTTTGGCCGTTGGAGATATTGGCAGTACGGTACTATGGAGAGCCTCCTGCCCTGAATTGCGCACAATTGCTGATAATATTCATTTAGTTGAAGGAGGTCAGTGGCGTGAGGAACTGGTCGGAACCAATGCCCTTGCCCTATCCATTAAAACCCAACAATCGAGCTGCGTGTTTTCCAGCGAACATTACATGCCATCAGTACAAGATCTGGTCTGTTATGCCTCCCCCATTATTGATCCTTATTCCAAACAGATTCTAGGGGTCATTGACCTGTCCACCCACTGGCAAAAACATAATAGCTTAGGGCTATTAGCAGCCGAACGTTGTGCATCCATCATTCAATCTGCTTTACTGGAATCGCAAAAACAGCGTTTATATATTCGTGCCTTTTCTGTACCTCAGGTGATTTTTAATGGTAAGACCCTGACCATAACCCCACGCCAGACTGAAATTCTCGCTATTTTGGCTTTATGCCCACAAGGTTTAAGTCTGGATCGCCTACATCAAGCACTTTATGGCGAGCGTAAAGTCAGCATGGGTACGCTAAAAGCTGAAATGTCACAGTTACGCGATATTCTGGGCGGTATGCTTGGTTCGCGTCCTTACCGTTTACTGGCGCATGTTGAAGCGGATTTCTTACAGACTGAACAGTCGCTTGATGCTGGTTATATTGATTCAGCCTTAAAACTGTATACCGGAGTCTTTCTGGCAAAAACTGAAAGCCCATTTTTATGTGCTTGGCGGGATTGTCTGGAATCACGTCTCAGTGATGCCATTTTTAAAGCCAATGAAACTGATGTATTACTTAAGCATGTTGCTCGCTTTCCTGAAGCAATTGATGCGGTTGAACGTCTGATTGAACTGATGCCAAAAGGTCATCCAGTACATCAAACCCTGCTTAAATTTCAGGATATTTAAAAATCAGATCATTTCTTGTTTGGCTTCTCGTTAGCAAGATAATTACGGCTATCTTCCATTAAGAAGATTTCAACTTATAAAAATATAAAAAGCATTTAACTACTTTAGAATTATAATTTTTTTATAACATTTTATTGATTTAGCTCATGCTACGAATAAGCTTTTAGCAATACTCTGCTCATTCCAGTATTTTATTATTATCGAATTCATTCAGTTAATTTTAATAAGCTATACCCTGATGAATTAACTGCCCAAATATATTTTTTGAAAGCAAAAATTTAGGCAAAAAAAGAGCAACGCCTGCTCCATATCCTTATCAAGGGTGGTAAGGATCAGCCAAGATCATCGCATGGGGATACGTTTATCTTGGCGCACTTCCTAAGAAGCGCGAACAGGGTTGCATAAAATGTAAGTCTGCCGAGTGGAGAGAATCGACTTACATAGAGGCTTACAGCGCCGCTTTAAAAATCTCTACGACTTGTGCATGGCTAGCCTTACGCGGGTTGGTCAGCATACAGGCATCCTTTTGCGCATTTTCTGCCATAATGGCAAGGTCTTCCTCTTTAACCCCTAAGCCTTTCAGACCAGATGGAATTCCAATTGAAGCTGAAAGCTGGCGAATCGCGTCAATCGCTGCATAAGCTGCTTCAGTCACAGTTAATCCTTCAGTATTTACACCCATCAGCTGGGCAATTTTTGCATAGCGATCCGGACAGGCAATCAGGTTAAATTCGCATACGTGCGGTAGCAAAATCGCATTACATACACCATGTGGCAGGTTATAGAAACCACCCAGCTGGTGTGCCATCGCATGCACATATCCGAGTGATGCATTGTTGAATGCCATGCCTGCCAGATACTGTGCATAGCTCATTGCATCACGCGCTTCAATATTTTCACCATTTGCCACTGCCTGACTCAGCCATTCACTGATCATGGTAATGGCTTTCTCTGCACAGGCATCTGTGATCGGATTGGCTGCTATAGAGACATAGGCTTCTACCGCATGAGTCAGTGCATCCATACCTGTTGCCGCAGTTAAGCCTGCTGGCTTGGCAATCATCAGTTTTGGATCATCGATCGCAATCAGTGGGGTACAACGCCAATCCACAATTGCCATTTTGACATGGGTATCGGTATTGGTAATGATACAGAAGCGTGTCATTTCCGACGCAGTACCCGCTGTAGTATTCACTGCAATAAGCGGTGTCATAGGCACAGTACTTTTATCAATACCTTCATAGTCACGGATATGACCACCACCAGCAGTGACTAGACCAATACCCTTGGCACAGTCATGTGATGAACCACCACCGAGCGATACAATAAAATCGCAGCCGTTGTCATTGTAGGCTTGCACGCCATTATGGACGTTAATATCGGTTGGGTTTGGTTCTGCACCTGGGAAGATATGGCTGTCAACACCAGCCTCTTTTAAATAATTTGCGATGGTATCTGCGACACCAAATTTGTATAAGCCTTCATCGGTCACAATCAGGGCTTTCTTGGCACCTAAATTTTGTGCTTTAACGCCAATTTCTTTGGCACAGCCTGGACCGAAAAGTGAAACACAAGGGATATAAAAACCGTTTGTTTGATCTGCGATATTCTTAAAAGCCATGGTTCGATTCCTTCTACCATTCATCTTATTATCGGTGACCCTCACCGTGATTTAAGTATTGAATGAAGAGAAAAAGAAACCCACCTACCTGAGACCTACCTTTTATAAAGAGTTTATTTTTTTAATTATTTAAACGCCAATCTCAACTTTAAATAAGCTTTTCAAATTGAATCGGCGAATAACCACATTTTTTATTCATAACGACGCAGACCGTATGTGACAAAA
>NZ_JPQO01000034.1 GCF_000773685.1 Acinetobacter sp. HR7
GAGCTGAATATCGTCGCCAATAATGACGTATAAAGTTTTATCTAATTTTTCTTTTTATCCAATTTAAAATTAGGTGCGTACACCGCCTCAACTTTCAATAAAGTATAAAAGGTGTTTGTGTAGGCAATACCCTTACTTTTGATAAGCCAAAAGAAAGCAAAAGCCTTTGTTACCCATACATAACATCCCTATTATGATGGATAACGTGTGGCATCCCTGCCACACTCGTGTATCCAAACGTTGCTTAAATTAAACTATGTAATAGTGGCGACATAAAGGTGCTCTTATCGCTATATATTAAAAACTTAGTGGAACACTGTTTCTAAAGCTTTTAAACCCACTTTGGGATCAAGTAGACCGTTGTAAATTTCAGGGATTTCACGTTCCACCCCAAAAAATTCATAAATGGCAAGCATCGCCCCACGAACTGAATATTCCACAGTAAAGACCACGTCATCTTCAATTTCCACAAACTGTCCAAGGAAAGCAAAGTTTTGTGAGCCTTGTGGAATTACCTGTGGACGATCCCCCGGTTTACGGCAGGCGAATAGGGCAGAGGCGTATGGCATCATGGCTGTGGTAACATCCGTCGTTGCCAAAACATGATCTAAAATGTCGTCAAAACCGAGCTGTTTAATCAGTTCTGTTAGGATTTCTTGCCCCGTGGCTTCGGACATTGGTTTTTTGATGTAATCGCCTATATGGTCAATTTGGAAACCGTAGCCCCATAAGGTATATAAACCTTCAGGTAAGTCGGCAAAGTGTGGCTGTGCAGGAACCACTATGGATAAATGCCAACCCGACTCATACCAAGTCATGAGTGCGCCTGTGCCTGGTTCATTGCCTGTATAGTCAATAATACGTTTAAGTAGCACGTCATCTTTCATGGTCAGAGTGAAAGACTCCCACTTATGTTCATCGACATTGCCATAAAAAGTCATTGGACGGCCAAAGTCTGGGGCTTTTTGTGCCAGCGTTTCCCAAAGCGTCCAGCCATGATCTTCTCGATGACGAATAAGGGCAGGCACGTCATGATTACCGCCATAACGTGAGTCTGCTGTAATAGAGCCTAAAGTGAAAATAGCTAAATCATTGGCTTTCAGATTAATTTGCTCTGAGCCTTCAGGCAATTGTACATATAGGCGTGAAGCGTAGCGTTCTTGAGTTTCAGCATTGGTAATGAAGTCTGCATCTGTGACATAGTGTCCAAAACGCACATCGACGCCTTGTGCGACTAACCAACGCTGTAGGGGCAGAATCATCGAGTCATATTGGTTGTACTTGGTACGTTTCACACCCGCTAAGGTATGAATGCGTGGCAATTCTTGAATAAAACGCAAGAAATAGCGTCTTAACTCTGCTGCACTGTGCCATTTTTGAAAAGCGAAAGTCGTGCGCCACATGCGCCAGAAATTGGTTTCAAAAAAGGTTTCATCAAAAAACTCATCAATGCGGCGACTGCCAATTTTTTCTTCTTTTGAAGCTAATAGGCGCAGCATCTGTGCACGATGTAGCGTATTCAGACCAAGCTTTGCTGCATCCGCAATGACATGTTCGGCATCAATCAACCGTGCATTGGCGTGGGTTTTCACTTTTTCATTAAACTCACGACATTCTTCACGCACCGAAATGTCTGGATTTTCCAAAGATGGAATACTGGAAAATAAGTCCCATAGGCACAAATAAGTTTCATCGGTCAGCATTCGCCCACCACGTGTTACCCAAGCTTGCGCGGCATGCGGTGTATGTCCACCATCCATCGAACCACCTGAAATATCGAGTTCTTCTAAAATATGGATATTTTTGGCAGGGACTTTGGCATCACGGATTGCAAATGCAGCAGCAGCCATACCTGCGATACCACCACCAATAATCCAAAGATGGGACTGTTGTGCGTCTAATGGGGTGCGCTTCTTCTTTTGCATGGTTCACCTTTAATAATGATGTTAAAAACTATGAAGTATAAAATGTGATTTAGAAAAACCTTAAAAATAGTATGACTTTTTATATATGAAAAATGTATGAAATGGGAAGCAATTTACTCATTATATTTTGTAATCAAAAAAATGTAAGTAATGGTTATTTTTAATACACATTTGTATTTTTTTTAAAATAAAATATAATTTAAGTAATTGATTTTATTATTTTATTGAGTAATCACTCTATTTTGATCATATTTGTTTGTGTCTGAAGAATGTGTTTGAAACTAGGCTTTCTATTGATCATTAAAAGATATAATTGAATAATAGATCTCTTTCATAAATCAAAAAATGAGCACCTTTTTGATTGATATTTGTACTCTAATTTTCTTAGCATTCGTGCATAATCTGCGGATGAAATACATTGATTCAAAGAAGCTTTCTGAAACACAGTTTAAGCGATATACAGGCATCTCATGGTCAACCTTTTATTTAAATGGTTGAGCAATTGCAGAAGCATGTTCCAGCTAAAGGCAGACCACCCAAGTTAAGTGTGGAGGATCAGGTTCTGCTCTGTCTGAACTATTGGCGGGAATACCGAACTTTATTTCACATTGCTACGAGTTATGGGGTTTCAGAGCCTACAGCCTCAAGAATTGTACGTCATGTTGAAGATTGCCTGATTCAGTCCAAGCTGTTTAATTTACCGAAGAATTTGCCCGAAAGCGAAGGCATAGACTGGAATGTGGTGATCCTGGATGCCACAGAAATTCCAATTCAAAGGCCTAAAAAAACAGAAGAAAAACTATAGTGGCAAGAAAAAGACCCATACCTTTAAAGTACAGGCCATCATCCATTATAAAACTCAGCAAATTCTGAGTTTATGCACTGATCGCGGTACGGTGCATGATTTCGAGCTATTCAAACGCAATTTAAAGCAGATTCCTTCAGGAGCTTTTATCCTTGCAGATAAAGGCTACCTGGGAATTTATGCTGTGTATCCTAATAGCCTGTTGCCGTTAAAAGCCAAAAGACGCTGTAAACTGGATCCTGAACTCAAAATCTATAATCAGGAAATCAACAAAAGAAGAATCGGGATCGAGCATGTATTTGGGCACTGTTGCAAATAACCACGAATGGTAAGCTGAAGACTGTTTTAGCTAAAGATGCAGCATATGAATCCTTTCC
>NZ_JPQO01000035.1 GCF_000773685.1 Acinetobacter sp. HR7
ACGTGTCAAACGAACAAATAGAGCAGATAGAATTTGCACTCAACCATCGTCCTAGAAAAACGCTAGGTTGGTATACACCGAGTGAAGTTATGGCTGGTTTTTATACTGTTGCACTTGCCGCTTGAATCCGCCAAGTTAATAAATACAGTAAAGCCTGTTGTTGGCTGGTTTGTATATCTAAGATCTGGTTCATAAGGGTGTTCTCTTCTGATTCTTAGAATTAAAGTTGTAATACTGAGGTTGTTTGGCTGAAAATGACCAGATAGGAAAATGAGATACCCTGGTTAAAGGTAAAGTTGAAATATTTTTACTTAAAAAAGGATAGGCTTCGGTAAAGATATAACGTGTCTTGGTATGATTTATTTTCTAAAATAAAAAATAGCCTAAGCTAATTTCAATATTATTTTGTTAATGCAAGCATGACGATTAACCAAATTGATCAATCGTCATCTAAAACATTTTTAAGAATCTTGGTGTTTGACTTCTGGTAGATCAAACCAGATCAGTTGTGCATTTTCCAAAGCTTTTATTTCAACCTCTTCAAGGAATGCTAAGGCGTCACCGGCATTTAAGGTATATTCACCAATCTGCACACTACCTTCAATTATATGTACATAGTTAATGTATTGGGTAGCTTTAATTGGCAGGGCACGACCTTGTTCAATCACTGCGGTTTTGACTTCAGCATTCTGACGAATATGCATCGGTGCATTGGTATTTGGCCCACAAATCAGATGCCACTGATTAGGCTGTTCGCGTGGATCAAGACGAATCTGTTGGTAGTTTGGCTCGGCATCTCGTTCATTCGGAATAATCCAGATTTGCAGTAAATGTACCTGTTCATCACCCTGATTCATTTCACTATGACGAACACCAGCACCCGCACTCATCAGTTGCCATTCACCAGCAGAAATGCCACCATGGTTGCCCATGCTGTCCTGATGGGTAATGGTACCTTTTAGCACGCAGGTCAGGATTTCCATATTGTCATGCGGATGTTGACCAAAGCCCTGATGTGCGTCAATCAGGTCATCATTGATTACGCGTAAGGCACTGACGCCCCTATAATTGGGGTTATACCAGTTGCCAAAGGAAAAGCTGTGGCGTGATTCCAGCCAGCCCATTTTGACATGACCACGGTTTTCACTTTTATGCAGGAAAGCATCCATTTTTGATCTCATCATTTTTCTAACATGCGTTCATCTTAGCGTTGTACTCATTTTCTAAAAAGCATATTCATGCGACAGATCATTGCAGATTTGCAACGATGCAATCATTTTCCAAAAATGAAAAAGCCCACTCGAAAGCAGGCTTTTATTTAGATGAGCAGATGATTATTCGACAAAGCGAACGGTAGCACCTGCTTTCACTTTACGACCCAAGTCATTTGCATCCCAGTTGGTCAGACGGATACAGCCATGTGAATATGATTTAGAAATCATTGATGGATTTGGTGTACCGTGGATACCAAATGATTTTTTGCTCAGTGCAATCCAGATGTTACCTACAGGACCATTTGGACCAGGTGGTAAAGTCAATGGTTTCAAGTTTTTGCCTTGCACAAAGTTAGAAGGCGAGTAGCTGTAATGCGGATTACGTGCTACACCGACCACTTTATGGGTACCCGTTGGTGATGGGGTATCGGTACCACCAATGGTTGCCGGGAAAGAACCGACCATCTGGTTTTTGCTGTTAAACAGGTACAGCTGTTTTGCACCTTTGTGTGCCACAATCAGGTGAATGTCTTCAGACAGGTTGTTACGGATATTGGTCACAATAATCTTCTGACCCGCTTTGTTAAAGTTCGCACCTGGGTTCAGCTGTTTCAGGAATGCTTCATCCATGTGGAATTTTTCACCAAACATTTCAGTGCGGCTGGTGTAGTACAAACCTGGCATTTTCGCCTGAAGAGCATAATCACCTGGAATTGATTTTGCCAGAGGAACTTTCAGGTCTTCTTCGGTAATGGTGTATTCAACAAACGCTGGTTTAGAACCTTGCAGAGCGACCAGTTTATCCCAGGTTTCTTTGGTCAGTTCACCTGTTGGTTTGATACCGTTCATTTGCTGGAAAGAAGCAATCGCTTTCAGGGTATTTTTACCGCTAGTCCCGTCAATTGCACCTGGTGAAGCATGGGCATTGTTCAGCATGACGTGTGCGCGGGCATAGACAGGGAATTGGCCTTTACCTATATTTTCATACCATTCCGCATTGTTCAGGCCTTCCAGCGTCCATGACGCTTTATTCGCAGTCGTTGCAATAGTTTTTGATGATGTAGTTGGTGCAGCACCAATAGCAGCGTCAGTATCTTCTGCTTCCTGCAGGTCATCTAAGGTCTCAGAAGCCTGATTCAGCTCGCGCTGCTCCTGAGCCGTAATTTTTGCATCTCCAGACTTGGCTGCTGATGCTTCTGTAGCAAGCGGATCGATTGGATCTTGAACCGCAACATCGGTCACTACTTTTTGGGGATTTAGTGGCTGTTCAGTAGCAGAAGCAGCGAAAGCAGTACCTGCAAAGATGCAACTTAAACTCATGGCGAGCATTGTGCGAACGAACATGTAATTCAACCTAATTATTCATAAACTATTTAAATAACGTAATAAGTATTACAGAAAAACTATGTAGATGCAGTAGTTGTTTTGTGAAACAACACATTAGCTGCTTATCATGATCGATTTTTAAAGTAATGTGAAGTTATTAAAAAAGCGGGCTTTTTGTTATGATGTCCCGAATGTCAAAGATTGATGGGAATGTGAATGACGACCTTAAAAAATGATCGTTTTCTGCGTGCATTGTTACGTGAGCCTGTAGATACCACGCCAGTATGGATGATGCGTCAGGCGGGTCGTTATTTACCAGAATATCGCGAAACCCGGGCCAAAGCAGGGGATTTTCTGTCACTTTGCAAAAATACTGACTTTGCCTGTGAAGTGACCTTACAGCCTTTACGCCGTTATGAGCTGGATGCCGCGATTCTATTCTCAGATATTTTAACCGTTCCGGATGCTTTAGGATTAGGCCTCTATTTTGAAGCAGGTGAAGGGCCAAAGTTTCATAAAACGGTTCGCACTGAGCAGGATGTCGCGAATTTACCTAAGTTTAATGCCAAAGCCGATTTGGACTATGTCATGAATGCAGTCTCTACGATTCGTTCGGCTTTAGGAGGGCAGGTGCCTCTTATTGGTTTCTCGGGTAGCCCATGGACACTAGCAACCTATATGGTGGAAGGTGGTTCCAGCAAGGAATTCCGCTTTACCAAACAGATGATGTATTCTCAGCCAGAGGTGTTGCATGCCTTGCTGAATCGTCTGGCGGATGCGGTGACTGAATACCTGAATGCACAGATTGATGCCGGTGCTCAAGTCGTGCAGATTTTTGACAGCTGGGGCGGTGCACTGGCTCATCGTGAATATATTGAATTTTCACTCAATTATATGCAAAAAATCGTGGCAGGTTTGCAGCGTGAAAAAGACGGTCGTAAGGTGCCAGTGATCCTATTTACCAAAGGCGGCGGACAATGGCTGGAGCCAATGGTGGCGACCGGTGCCGATGCTTTTGGAGTGGATTGGACCACGCCACTCAATGTTGCCTGTCAGACCGTGGCGGGTCGTGCAGCGCTGCAAGGTAATTTGGATCCTGCAACGCTGTATGGTTCACCTGAAGCGATTGCCAAAGCGACCAAGCTGATGCTGGATGATGCTTACGCGAATGGTGAAAAGACTGGATATGTAGCGAATCTCGGTCATGGCATTACCCAATGGGTCGATCCGGCAAACCCTAAAGTGTTTATTGATACCGTGCATGAGTACAGTGCCAAATACCTTTAGGATGTAAACCTTGATCAACCTATTCAAATCAGGGTTTGAATTTTCATTTAAGGCAGCTTCGGCTGCCTTATTTGGAATTTTACTCCTGCTGGCTTTTGCGGTTAGTGCCTCGATGGGTAGTGAGCTGTTTTATGGTTTCTACCGTTATGACTATCTGCTGTTTTATGCGCTGATCATTCAGGCCATTCTGCTTTATGCAAAATTAGAATCCTGGGCAGAAGCTCGGGTAATTGCACTATTCCATATTCTGGCGATGGGTATGGAAATTTTTCTGACCCATCCGGCAATTGCCTCCTGGCAATATCCACAACCAGCAATTTTCAAGATTCTGACCGTGCCGTTGTTTGCTGGTTTTATGTATTCGGCAGTCGGTAGTTTTTTTGCCCGTTCGCTGCGTTTATTTCAGGTGTCTTTTGAACGATTACCAAGCTTTGTAAATATGCTGGCGTTGGCGGTGCTGTCTTATATCAATTTTATGAGCAAGTTTTTTATTCCAGATTACCGTGTGATCCTCTTTGTCTGGAGTACGGTGATTTTCTGGAAAACCCGTATCCGTTTTCAGCTCAATAACCATAATTTTCAATTGCCCATGTTGCCGGTTCTAGTCTTACTGGCTTTTATTATCTGGATTGCGGAAAACATTAGTACCTTCTATCAAATTTGGCTCTATCCAAGTCAGGTAGAGAAATGGCATATGGTTGGATGGGCCAAACTGGGTTCCTGGTATCTGCTGTTATTGTTAAGTCTGGTATTAGTCATGAAGATTCTGGGTATTCGTGATCAGCAGGGAAACTGGAAACTGAAAAGTTAAAATCGCGGATGAATGGACTGAATATTTAAGATGAAAAAATGAGCAAATTTGTTTTGCCATATGTCTAACTTCTCGATAATCTAACAAGCGTGTAATCACAAATACACAAAAATGCATTAACAAGAAAGCTTTATAAGAATTTCTCTGGAGAATGAATAACGTTAAAAAAAATTGCTTTGGCTGCAGTATTGGCAGTCGGTTCAACAGCTGCATTTGCTGACCGTGACACAGGTTGTGGTATTGGTACTCAGGTATGGGCAGGCCAGTCTGGTAAATTGCCAAAGATCCTGGCAGCAACAACGAATGGTATCTTCGCTAACCAGTTATTCGGTATTACCTTTGGTACTTTAGGCTGTAGCGGTACCGGTACAATTACTGCAAAAGTGGTAACTTTTACCAATGAAAATGCTGAAGCACTTGCGCGTGATATGGCAGTGGGTGAAGGTGAAAGCCTGAATGTACTGGCTGAATTGCTGAATATCAAATCTGAAGATAAGGCACGTTTCTTTAGCGTATCTAAAAATAACTTCTCTCAAATCTATGCAACAGAAAATGAAACTTCTCTAGACGTTTTGGCATCGCTGCAACAAGTGATGGCAAATGACGACGTACTGAAAGCTTATGTTTAATCTGCCCGAAAACCCTGTCTGATGGCAGGGTTTTTTTATGTCCAAAAAATGAGAAATTCATGATTAAGATAAAGTCCTGCGTATTTGCCTGTTCCAGCCTTTTAATCAGCTGTTTTAGTTCTACTATTTATGCAAATCTTGCAGAACACTATATCCAGCAGGTGCAAACCCAGCGACTTGATCAGGACATCACTTGGAAACGTTTAATGTATGCGGGTGAAAATGGGCAGAGTGAAGTTAACTATGCTGGCTATTTTTACCATCCTGAAGGGCAAAATAATTTAAAGGCTGAACTGGCCGAAAATATTCAAGCCATACTCAATCAAGCTGAAACAAACCAATCCATCCAATGCCGTTTCCCGGCACGCAGTCAATTTCTCATCCAAAAATTACAGATTCCTGCTAATACATTACCAAAACCCGAATGTCCGGAACTGGATCAGTGGCTTTCCGAGATCAAGCCGTATAAAGCGACCCTGATTTATGCTACAGACTTTATGGGTAATCCTAGTTCGATGTTTGGGCATACCTTGCTACGACTCGATCCTAAAGATCAGGCTGAACTGAAACTGGTTTCTTATGCCGTGAACTATGCCGCAACGGTTGAAGGCGAGCAGAGCTGGTCCTATGCCTGGAAAGGGCTTACTGGGCAATATCCGGGTGAATATTCCCTGATGCCTTATTACCGTAAGGTGAAGGAATATGGCGATTTTGAAAGCCGGGATTTATGGGAATATGAACTGACATTAACACCAGAAGAAACTCAATTTTTGGTGCAGCATATCTGGGAAATGAAGCATGTGCAGTTCCCGTACTATTTTGTTCAGGACAATTGTGCTTATCGTTTATTAGGCCTGATTGATCTGGTACGGCCAGAAGCGAACCTGCAGGAAAAGTTTAAAGTTGCTTCCATTCCAGTAGAAACCATCAAGGCGATTCAGCAACAAAAGCTGATTAAAGATGTAGTCTACCGCCAGGCACTGGAAACTCAGCTGAATGCTCAGGCGGCTCAGCATGGTCATACGCTTGCCCGGACAGCTCATGAATTAGCATTAGCAGCGCAGAATCAAGATCAAAGTTTATTAGCATCTTACTCACTACAGGAGCAGGCTAAAATTTTGGAGATGGCCTATGATGATCTGTATCTGCAATTTATCGGTCAGAAAGTTGATCCCAAGATGGCTCAGCCAAGACTACGTCAGTTGTTGATGCAGCGTAGTCAGTTGCCTTTTGAACGACAGAGACTCCAAGTGTCTACACCAGAAATTGATCCGGTACAGGGACATGCGGCGCGCAATCTCTCGCTTAAAACTGGTGAGGTTCAAGGCAAAAAGATGATCGAAATCGGTCACCGGCAGGCCTATCATGACCTGATGGATCCACTCGGCGGTTATCGTATTGGAACACAACTGGTGCTTTTCGATGGCAGCCTGCAATACCGTGAAGATCAGCTTAAGCTGGAACATCTGGATGTACTCACTGTCAATGCCTATACTCCAGTGACGCCATTTAAAACGCCGTTGTCCTGGGGCTTTAATCTAGGCTGGCAACAGGCAGCACTGCACGATGGTCAGTTTAGTGAAGGTGAACAGCATGGAGTATTCAGTTTAAAGACCCAGTTTGGTTTTAGTTTGGCAGATGATGCACGTAACCATTTGTGTTATGGACAGTTACAAAATCATGTCCAGTTGGGTAAAGCTTTGGATCAAGGTTGGCGAGTAGGAATTGGACCAACAATCGGCTGTCAGAACAGTTGGACGTCAAATATTCAAAGCCTGGTACAGCTAGAACTGCCGTACTGGCATGACAGCCATCAATGGATGCTAAACCTGAATACACAGGCGCAATATGCGTTTAATACACAAAATGCCATTCGCATCGGCTGGCAATATCAGCAACAAGGCAAGCTAGACTGGCAGTCAACGTTCTTGAACTTCATTCACTATTTTTAAATGAAAAATTGAGTACTATATCTAAAAAATATTAGATTCCATACAGTTAAAATCCATCAAAACGGGTGCATTTATTGATTAAATTAAGCCATGATTAATAAAAAAAATAGATGAGCAGGGTAGCAGATTGATTTAAATTTGCTATATTGTTCACTTAATTTTTTGGGGTGTTTGAGTATGGACAATGAATGTATGGATATGTTAGCTGAGCAGTGGCAGCAGATCTGTCAGAACTATTCATCCGATGATCTGCTCCATGCTTTTCAATTTATTCAGGATAATGCCCCGGTTCTTGTTGAAGAGTTCTATAAACAGATGCTGCTGGAAAAAGAATCAGCAGAATTCTTTTCCGATGACCTCATTCAGCAGCGACTGCGGAATACCCTGCATCAATGGCTGATTGAAAGTTTCAGTGTCGGTATTAACAAGCATTTTTTACAGGCGGTACAAAAACAGCATACCGTAGGTCATGTGCATGCCCGGGTAGGGATTCCGGGCTGGCTGATCATGCGCGGGATCCGGGAAATCAATCGCAAGATTTTTGAACTGTTAGCGGAAAATTCACATTTATTAACCTTGTCTGCTTGCAGTTATCTCATGCAGATCACCAGTTTGGCGACCGAGATCATGTGCCGTTCTTATGAAGCTCGTACAGCCAAGAACCAGGAAATCAAGCACAGTTACCGTTTATTTTCTGCGATGCAGGACGTAGCGGTACAGAAAGATAAACAGCGCGGCTCATTACTGGATTGGGAAAATGAGCTGATGTTTAAGGTGTTTTCTGGTCAGGAAAATTTCCGTCACCCGATGCTGTCTAAATCTGAATTTGGCCTGTGGTTCATTCATAAAGCGTCTTATGCCTTTACCGGTTCCGAGCAGGCTCAGCTGATCATTGACCGGATTTACGAAGTCGATAAGCTGAATCAGGTGCTGGCGGAATCTTCCAATAAGGAACAGAAACTGGAGCTGATCCAGCATATTCGTGAGCTGAACCGTGAAGTGCAGCACTTGATCGACCAGCTGTTCCAGGTGGCTGAATATATTGAAAATGGCAATGATTCCCTGACCCAACTCCTTAATCGCCGTTACCTGAATACCATCGTTTCGCGTGAAATTACTTATGCGCGTCAGAATCGTACGCCACTGGCTTTACTCGCCTTAGATGCTGATTTCTTTAAAACCATCAATGACAAGTTTGGTCATGCCGCTGGGGATTTGGCTCTCAAATTTATTTCGGAAAATATCCAGAAATATAGCCGGGGCAGTGACTATGCGTTCCGGGTGGGTGGGGAAGAATTCCTGTTGTTGCTGGTCGATACCGATCAGCAGCGTGCGCTGGGCATTGCAGAAAATATCCGCAAATGTATCGAAAGTGGTCTGCTGACCACCGCTCAAGGCATTCAGTTTAAATGTACCGTGAGTATTGGTTGTGCCATTTATGATGGTCATCCGGATTATCAGAAATTCATGGATAGCGCGGATGCTGCCTTGTACGCCGCAAAAAATACTGGCCGGAATCGGGTGTATTTGCTCAAGAATGGTCCGGATACTTCTACGAAGTCTGCTGGTGTTCCTATGGCCTGATCAATCTGATTGTAGCGATTGAATCCAGTTCTGGAATTTCTCTTTCTGTTGGATATAGGTGGGATGGAGCCGTGCTTCATCCCATTTTTGTTTGAAGATTCGGGCAGCGGCGGCTTTTACAGGATCTTCTTGTTGGCGTGGTAATTCTGCTCGACCATGTGCTCCGCTTAAACCCTTTCTATCATCTGGCACAGGGCCAGCATATTTCTTGCCGCCTTTATGATTAGCATAGCGTCGTGCCCGGGTATAGCCCATCTGTAGGAATTTACGTGCCATATCGGCACCGACAAAATCTTCCTTATTCAGATAGTCCAAGAACATGGTATAAATTTTTGTGCTGCTTTCTTTAGCTTTTTCTTCATCCGCAAATCGCCAATGAGGCAGGATTTCTGACTTATACGGTTCGACAGAAAGCACACCCTGTTCACCACGACCAATACGATACAGTTCAGGATGTTCTCTAAAATTAATCTGGTCAAAATCCAGCGTATAGTCAAAGCTATCTGATTGTACTCGTGACGGTCGCCGTGGAACAGTGGCAGATTGGCTCTTTCTAGTCATATTTATCCTGATATTAATTTTATTTTTCTCATTTTTTGAGGCATGGTCATAGAGATAAAAAATAGCAGTTCAAATTTATGAAAAATACTAAAAAGAATGTAGGCGATATTGAAGAAAAGAAGAGCAGGAATTCTGTAAGACTATGTAGAGAAAAATTGGCCAATAAAATTATAAGAAGAAAAAAACCTGCAGATGCAGGTTTTAAACTTCAACCACCACAAAATATTTTTTCACTTGTTCCACGACTTCAAAGGTACCGATAAAACCAGGTGGGATTACTCCAGCTTCACCGCTTCTGATTTCAACATAACTTGTTTTATCGGTATTATGCAGGCGAACTACGCCTTCAATGACATTAAAGAATTCCTGTTTATTCTCGGCAAATACAATATTCCAGGCGCCGACTTCACATTCCCAGATGCCGCAGTTCACGTTGGGATGTTCATATAAACTGTAGGTGGTACGTTTCGGATTACCATTGACCAAGCGGTCAGGACGGGGATAGTCAATGGTGGCTTCGCTGTGTGTTAATCCTTGGCCGGCTAACCAAATTGCTGACATGCTAATTCCTTAAAAATATTCAAATTTGCGGAATTAAAACACAAATAAAAAAGCCCCAACAAGTGTTGAGGCTGTTGAAATTGATATATTTAGTAGCCTTCAGGCACTGCGCTCAGGAATTCACGACGTTCTTCTTTATTGGTTTTGAAATCACCCACAAAAGATACAGTACGGGTGGTTGATTCTTGTTTGCCAACACCACGCATCATCATGCACATATGCGCAGAATCAATCACCACAGCCACACCACGTGCGCCAGTGACTTCGGCCACAGCATCTGCGATCTGTTTGGTCAGGTTTTCCTGAATCTGCAGACGACGGGCAAACATTTCTGTAATGCGGGCAAATTTAGACAAACCTAAAACCCGACCTTCAGGCAGGTAAGCAATATGCACACGACCATAAAATGGCAATAAATGGTGTTCGCACAGTGAATAGAATTCGATATTTTTCACCAAAACCATTTCACGATTATCGGACGGAAAAACGGCATTATTGGTGACTTCTTCCAGGGTTTGGCTATAACCAGAAGTTAAATACGAAAAGGCTTTGGCAGCACGCATAGGCGTATCTTTGAGACCAGGGCGATTTAAATCTTCACCAACGGCAGTAAGAATGTTTGCGTAGGATTGCTGCATAGTCATATGACGTATTCACTTACACTGAGAAAGAACAAGGACGGCATTGTAGCAGAAAACTATTACATTGCCTTAATTTGGAGTCAATTCCGATTACTGTTTAAACTTTGGATTCTTTTCTGCACGCTTGAGCAGAACCAGCACCGCACCGGTACCGCCCTGATTTTCAGGTGCACTGACAAAGGCCAAAACATCACGGTGCTGACGCAACCAGCCATTGACATGGGTTTTTAAAATGGCTTCAGGACCTTTACCATGTACGATCTTGATCACATTCTGGTTTTCGTCTTTGGCCATCTGGATAATTTGCAGCACTGCAACACGCGCTTCTTCTACGGTACAGCCATGCAGATCTACCGCTTCATACCAACGCAGGTTTCCAGCTTTCAGGTCTTCAAAAACTTTATGTTGCAGGGTAGCAATACGGTAGCTTAAAGCCGCCTGACTGCCGACCGGGTTCAGCATCGCCTGGGTATCAGATAGAACCGTATTATCCGTTTCCATCGGGCCTTCCGCTGCAGCACGTTTCGCCAAAGTTTGAGCATCCAGTTTTTTCTTGGCAGGTTTGTCGATTTTGGCAATATTTCCACTATCGATCTTCTGCACACCTTGCATCTGCTTGCGGAACAGTTCCAGGTCGTCTTCCTGTTCCTGCTCAGGTGTTTTTACCACAGGTTTTTCAGCCACGACCCGCGCAGGAGTGATGATCTGCTTTTTAAACTGTTTTAGCAGATTGAACTGATCTTTGGTAAGTGAAGAATCGTGTTTGCTCATAATGAAAAAACGTGGAAGATATGAAAAATATCCATAAATTATAGTCCTGAATGGGGAAAATGAGAACTGAATTGCATTCACACATTATGGGTATTTTATTCAGGTAAATATTAAATTGATCTTTATATAAAAATAATGAGAACAGATTGGAATTTTAGCTTTTGATCTTTGCTGTTTTAACCTTTATTTAAAAAACAGGCTGAGTTTTATATTGTAGTTATTGGTCTAAATAATACCTATGAGTGATCTGTCTTATTTCATGCTTTTTATTGCTGGAATATTTGCTTGTTAGTGCTGTTAAATTTGGATAAGAAAAGAGGGCGAATAGAGTATTATTGCCATTTAGCAGAGATAAAATCAGGGCAAAACGAAATTTGCCCTGACTTAAGATATTTAAACCGTTTCAGGCGCACCGAACAGTTCACGGAAAGCATGATCTGGGCGTGGCTGCTTCATAAAGCTTTCACCAACTAGGAAGGCATGAATGTCATGTTCCTGCATCATGGCGACATCTGCAGGGGTAGCAATACCACTTTCAGTGACCAGCAGACGTGATGGATCTAGCAACTCTTTTAGACGCAGTGAAGTATTCAAGTCTACATCAAAGGTTTTCAGGTTACGGTTATTCACGCCAAGCAGGCAACGCTCTGAAAGTTTTAAAGCACGTCCTAACTCTTCTTCGTTATGTACTTCAACCAGTACATCCAGATTGTGTTCAAAGGCAGTCTTCGACATTTCTTCCAGTTGCTGATCAGACAGACATGCCACAATCAGCAGGATACAGTCAGCATGCAAGGCGCGCGCTTCAATCACACCATACGGGTCAATCAGGAAGTCTTTGCGCAGGGCAGGCAGGTCGCAGTGTGAACGGGCAATTTGAATATTTTCATCCGCACCCTGGAAGAAATCTACATCAGTCAAAACTGAAAGGCAGGCAGCACCTGCTTCCTGATACTGAGCCGCAATTTCTGCTGGATTAAAGTTTTCGCGAATCACGCCTTTGGAAGGAGAAGCTTTCTTGATTTCCGCAATCACGCCAGGACGTTTAGATTGTAGTGACTGGGCAAAACCACGCACGGGTGTTGCAGCTTGTGCCAGCTCTTCCACATCCTTATAGCTTTTTTGCTTAAGACGAGCAGCAAATTCTTCTTTTTTACGATCGATAATTTTACCGAGAATCGTATTTGCAATATCAACCATGATCTTTTAATTCCTGCCGTCTTAAGCTTCGTACTGTTTTAAAGTTTTGGTGAATTCACCGAGAATACCCATTTTCTCCAGCGCTTGACCGCCGTAGATGATGTCATGTGCCAGTGCTACACCTTGCTTATAGCTCGTGGTCAGGCCAGACACATAAATACCGGCACCGGCGTTCAAAGCAATCATATCTGCGGCTTTTTCACCGATCGGTGATTTTTTCTTGCCGAGAGCGTCTTTAATCAGTTTCAGACTTTCCGCAGAGTTCTCAATAATCAGCCCAGTCAGGGTCTGTGAAGCGATACCGACAGATTCAGGGGTGATTTCCCATTCAATAATTTCACCGTCTTTTAGTTCCGCTACATAAGTGGAAGAAGCCAGACTGATTTCATCCAGACCATCACGGGAATGCACCACCATGACATGTTCGGCACCGAGCTGTTTCATCACTTCTGCAATTGGGCGGCACAGTTCATTCGAGAATACCCCGATGACCAAACGTTTCACTCCGGCTGGATTGGTCAGTGGGCCAAGCAGGTTGAAAATACTGCGAATTCCCAGTTCCTTACGTGGACCAATCGCGTATTTCATCGCTTTGTGATGGTTCGGTGCAAACAGGAAGCCGACACCGATTTCGCGGATACAGCGTTCAGTTTGCTGCATATTTAGATCCAGGTTAATACCTGCCTGTTCCAGCAGGTCTGAAGAACCTGATTTAGTGGAAACACCGCGGTTACCGTGTTTGGCAATATTGGCACCGGCAGCTGCAATTACAAATGCAGAGGCGGTTGAGACGTTAAACAGGTTCTGTCCGTCACCACCAGTACCGACGATATCAACCAGATTTGGGACATCGCTGACATCAATTTTAGTTGCGAATTCACGCATAACACGCGCTGCAGCGGTAATCTCATCAATGCTTTCGCCTTTCAGGCGTAGACCCATCAGCAGGGCGCCAATTTGGGCATCGGTTGCTTCACCTGACATGATGGTACGCATCACGTCTTCCATTTGTTCCTGAGTCAGGTGGATGTTTTTAGTAATGTTGCTTAACGCTTGTTGAATATTCATGTTTAGCACTTCACTCATTAGGCATAAATTTCAAGAAAGTTTTTAAAGATTTGATGGCCATGCTGGCTCAGGATGGATTCAGGGTGGAACTGCACGCCTTCGACCGGCAATGTCTTATGTTTCACCCCCATGATTTCTTCCATCGAACCATCTTCTTCATTGGTCCAGCAGGTCACTTCCAGACACTCCGGTAAAGTCGCCTGATCAATCACCAGCGAGTGATAACGGGTCGCTGAAAATGGTGATGGCAGGTTGCTGAAAATGCCTTTGTCGCTGTGATACATATCAGACAGGCGACCATGCATCACACGTTTGGCACGCACGATATTGCCGCCAAAAGCCTGTCCGATACTCTGATGGCCCAGACAGACACCCAGTAACGGAATTTTTCCGGCAAACTGCTGGATGGCAGGAATGGAAATGCCTGCTTCACTTGGTGAACAAGGGCCAGGACCAATGACCAAATACTTCGGTTGCCATCGCTCAATATCTTCCAAAGTCACGGCATCATTACGGACTACTTTTACTTCCTGATTCAGCTCGCCAAAGTACTGGACGATGTTGTAAGTAAAGGAGTCATAGTTGTCGATCATTAAAAGCATGAGCTTAACCTATTGAAATTAATGCACTTAAACGTGCTTGGGTAATCTAGATTACGCTTTATTGTGGCTGGCTTGGACCGTTTGAAAGAATCAAACTAAGCCGTTGATTTCATTGTGTGAAAATAAAGCGATGATCATCATAGCAAATTATCTGAAACTTCTGCGCAACAATTTGCCCAATTTTTCTGCTTAAGTAAATGCACAAGGTTGATAAGGCATAATTGATAAAGAATACTATGAACTTGTGAGTAAATAACTAATAGTAAGTTAAATCTATTTATATGAATAACCTGAGTTCGATATAA
>NZ_JPQO01000036.1 GCF_000773685.1 Acinetobacter sp. HR7
TAACTGACTGGCATTACCCTTATAGGATGCTTTTGTTGTGAAACGACAAGATGCTGTTACAGAAGCGCAGCAAAGATTCCCAGGAAAATCATGACACCCACCCAGCGGTTATGCCGGAAAGCCCAGAAACAGCGCTGAGGATCTTTATCCTTGGTTTTGGACCACTGATATACGAAATCAATCGCGACTGCCAGAAGCCCAATCAAGCCAAATGGAATCAGTAAGTCTTCTATCCACAAAGCTGAACCAATCAGAACCAAACTAATGGCCTGCAAGATGCTGATGATCTGAATATCATGCTGCCCAAACAAAATCGCTGTCGACTTCACGTCAATCTTTAAATCATATTCACGATCCGTAATCGCATATTGGGTATCATAAGCCACAGTCCAAGCCAAATTACCAAAATACAGCAACCAGCAGGTTAAATCCGGTGTTTGCCCTACTGCGGTATAGGCCATCGGAATCGACCAGGAAAATGCTGCACCCAAGAACACTTGTGGCAAATGGGTATAGCGCTTCATAAACGGATAGATGAAGGCTAAAAATAAAGCCCCAAAGGACCAGTAGAAGGTTTCAATCGGCAGAAAAAACAGCAGACAAGCACTCGCCGCGACCAGCACCAGAAACACCATCACCGCTTCTTTAGCACTAATGATGCCTGTAGCCAACGGACGGGTTTTAGTCCGCTCGACATGGGCATCGACTTTACGGTCTGCAAAGTCATTAATGGCACAACCTGCTGCACGCATAAAGATGACTCCAAGAATCATCGGGATCAGGATACTAAGCTGAGGCACTCCCTTAGCAGCAACCCACAATGCCCACATGGTTGGCCAAAACACCAGTTCAGTGCCAATCGGCTTGTCGAAACGACATAGGTAATAATAGGCGCTAAAACGCTCGCGCCAAGTAATTGCTTGTGCAGTTGCCATATCAAGTTAAGCCTGTTGATTTTCTATATAACGCTGAAAAGCAGGTAAAAATGTTTCTTGTACAATGAATTTGCAGCCGTGCCAAGTATAGCAGCTCTGTCGGGTCCACCCATCCTCCAGATAGATCACACGACGTTCACAATGCGGATCGGTCCGTTGAAATAACAACCAACCAATGGGTTTAGAACCAATATGTTGAAAAATACGAGCACGTTTTTGCAGGCTTAAAATCGGGAAAATACTTTTGGCTTTGACCCAGGGCTCGGCATCACAACCATATAAATAGCTTTCCCGCACCCAAGAGGTATGCTGATGTGGCATCTTCATCCAGCTGGCATTTTTAAAACTGAGACGCCGAAAATGTTCCTGCTGTGGTTCTACCCGGAACTGCCCGCCTGCCAGGTCAGTTAATTGCTGGGTTAATGAACCTGAAGCATACAGCCATTCTTTTAATCTTGCAGGCATCTGCTGTCCATATGGATTCTTAACTTTCACACTCACCACAGTATCAACTTCACGATTAGGCATTATCAGTCTTGGCGATGACTTCATATTTTCCACTTGGTAGCTTTTTCAGAATCAGGCCGTCTGTGGTGATATAAAAACTTTTCGGATAGTCATAATCCAGCGCCAGCTCAGGATTACGTAGAGCCACAAATTCTGCCTGCTTATAACCTTCAGGTGTACGCCCAACTTCAACATAAGTCACTTCAGAAAAATTCAGTTTAAAGCCCTTGTCATGATCCTGCGGATCAATCCAGGGAAAAAAGCCGGTATGTTTTTTACGTGCTGCCATAATCATTTATCTTGAATCCATAACAGCATCATACAAAAAAACCCGCACAAAGGCGGGTCTTTTTTACAGTGAAATTCTCGGAAGAATTACAGGCTGTAGTACATGTCGAATTCAACTGGGTGAGTAGTCGTATTAAGACGACGAACTTCTTCAGTTTTAAGCTCGATGTACGCTTCAAGCATTTCTTTAGTGAACACGCCACCTTTAAGCAGGTAATCTTGGTCCGCTTTAAGCGCTTCAAGAGCCATTTCAAGGCTGTGAGCCACTGTAGGGATTTTAGCTTCTTCTTCTGGAGGAAGATCGTACAGGTTTTTGTCTGCAGCTTCACCTGGATGGATCTTATTCTGGATACCATCGATACCAGCCATCAGCAATGCAGCGAAACCTAGGTACGGGTTCATCATTGGATCAGGGAAACGTGCTTCGATACGTTTGCCTTTAGGGCTAGAAACGTATGGGATACGGATAGAAGCAGAACGGTTACGTGCTGAGTAAGCAAGCATAATCGGTGCTTCGAAGTGTGGAACCAGACGTTTGTAAGAGTTAGTCGATGGGTTAGTGATCGCGTTCAATGAACGAGCATGTTTGATGATACCACCGATGAAGTAAAGTGCAGTTTCTGAAAGACCTGCGTATTCATCACCAGCAAACAGGTTCTTGCCATCTTTAGAGATCGACATGTGAACGTGCATACCAGAACCGTTGTCACCTACCATTGGTTTAGGCATGAAAGTCGCAGTTTTAGCGTATTGATGCGCAACGTTCCAAACAGCATATTTGAACTGTTGTACTTCGTCAGCTTTACGAACCATAGTGTTGAAGCTTACGCCAATTTCTAGCTGGCAAGATGCAACTTCGTGGTGATGTACTTCTACACGACCTGGGCCCATAATTTCTTCGATTTTCGCACACATTTCTGCACGCATATCGTGGTGAGAATCTACTGGCGGAACTGGGAAGTAACCACCTTTAACACGTGGACGGTGACCAGAGTTACCTGATTCGTAATCTTTACCAGTAGACCATGCAGCTTCTTCAGCGATCAGTGTGTGGCGAGCGCCAGACATGTCAATTTCCCATTTTACTTCGTCAAATACGAAGAATTCTGGTTCTGGACCGAAGAATGCAGTATCACCAATACCAGTTGATTTCAGGTATTCTTCTGCACGGCGAGCAATTGAACGAGGGTCACGGTCATAACCTTGACCAGTAGAAGGTTCAATCACGTCACAAGTAACAACAACAGTAGGCTCAGCGAAGAACGGGTCAATAAAACCAGTCTCAGCATCTGGGCGTAAAATCATGTCAGACGCTTCAATACCTTTCCAGCCAGAAATTGAAGAACCATCGAACATTTTACCGTCTTCAAAAGTATCTTCATCGATAGTGTCTGCTGGGTAAGTCACGTGTTGTTCTTTACCTTTAGTGTCTGTAAAACGGAAATCTACCCATTTTGCGCCACTTTCTTGGATGAGTTGAAGGACCTTGTTCGCCATGCTCAGTTTGCTCCGATGTTTTTTGTTGCACCCAGGGAGTGCGTGTTAGTAGTTGGTAGTTATAAAGCAATTACCGTACCAACTTTTAAAAGTATAGCTAAAATCCTGAAATCCTTATTAGAAAACGGTTATTAGAAGAAATACTTTGTCGCTATTATACTGTTTGCATAATTAAATGCACTATATTCAAGCATTCTATGTTTTTTTTGTTTTCATTACTTTCAAGCTGCACTTAAATAGTGCGACGTTTTTATTCTATAGGTTATTGCAAGTAAATAGTGCGTGCTTTACGTAGCTTTTCTTCAAACTGGGTAAGCTTTTAGGCATATTTCAGGGTAATTTTGTATCTAGCATCGGATAATTAGTTTTTCTTAAAATGTTTTTTCTATCAAACCCTCCCCAAATTGAGTCACTTTAGACAAAGAAAGACTAAGTACCCTTGATTATTTTGTTCAGATTAAAATTCAACTGTTGCTTTTTAATCCAACTTTTAAGAAATGAATATCGATATTCATTATTCATAACCTGAGTTCGATGAAAT
>NZ_JPQO01000037.1 GCF_000773685.1 Acinetobacter sp. HR7
TTTCATCGAACTCAGGTTAAAATTAATATTGAAAAGAAAAATGGAGATCACAGTGATCTCCATTTTTGTATCTGGGATATAAGAAAATTAGTCTTCCAGCAACGTCATGGTACGCTTGCGGTCAATCTCAAAGATCTGCAGTTTCAGGTTTTTCATTTCTTCAATGCTGCTAAATTTTTTCGATTTAATCTTGTGTTGCAGGCATTGATACTGCAGCTTGGTGGACAGGTCGGCTGCTAGCTTGTCGGCCTGTTCTGGCGAAGATGTATAGTCACTGACGTTGGCATGCTGCAGGATGCGTTGCAGTTCATGATGGTAGGCCGCACAGGCTCCTAGCACATAGTAAGTTGACAGTTCAGGATCATCTGGCAGGTCATCAAAGATGATATTCAGGATGTTCAGAATCTTGTGCAGCAACTGATCTTCGGATACTAGTGCACGTAGTGGCTCAAAATGAATATACAGATACGGATGATTGATCAGAATCGCGATTACATATTCTTCGGCATCAATCTTGGTGCTAAAACTTAAGCTCGCATCATTATTGACCTTCGGTTGCCATTTGCGGTTAAAACCAAGTTTTTCCCGGAAGAACTGCTGCAGCAGGTAACGGTATGAACCCTGTTTGGGTAACAGTTCAGTCAGCTGGCGCAGCTCGGCCATGACCTGACTTTTACCTTCAGGTGTTGCCACATCATGGTTTTGGGTCAGATGGGCAAACACAAAATCGGAGAGTAGTGGCGCCTGATCCAGCAAACGACGGAAGTTTTCAATGCCCTCACGACGGATCAGGGAATCCGGGTCATGGTCATCCGGCAACACGAAAAACTTGAGCTCACGGCCATCATTGAGCAACGGCAGGGCAATCTCTAAGGTACGTCGTGCCGCTTTCTGGCCAGCTGCATCACCGTCAAAGGCAATGGTAATGCGATTGTTCTGCTTGAACAGGATATTCAGGTGTTCGGTATTACTGGCTGTCCCTAGCGTTGCGACTGCCCCATGAATGCCATATTGCTGCAAAGCAATCACATCCATGTAGCCTTCCACCATCAACCAGTCTTGGGCTTTGGCTTTGCGGCCTTCATATAGGCCATATAACAACTGGTTTTTATGGAAGACTTCGGAATCTGGGGAGTTGATGTATTTTGGCTTGATCTCGTCATTCAGTGCCCGGCCACCAAAGCCGACCACACGGCCTTTGGGATCGCGAATCGGGAAAATCACCCGATCCCGCAGCAGGTCGAAATCCCGGCCATTGTCACTGGTGCGGATTAAGCCTAAAAGTTTGAGACCTTCAATATCCTGAGGAAAGGCTTTTTCCAGATGCTGCCAGTCTTCTGGTGCATAACCCAGACGCCAATAGGCAATGGTGTCGCTACTTAAGCCACGCTGCTTGAAATACTGCTGTGCGCTGGCACTGTTAGGTAACTGGCGTTCATAGAACTGCGCGATATTTTCCAGCAGGTCATACAGGTTGCCTTCCTGAGGTGCATCCTGTATCGGCATCTGTTCAAAGGATGCAAATGGATCGCCGTAGTCTTGCTCAGCATTCTGGAATTCCGCAAAGGGATCAAAATGTGCAGTAGGAGCAGCTTCAGTAGATGTATTTGGTGAAGGATTCTGCAGAGCTGATGTTGTTGGCTTTGGTGCAACTTTCGGCTTGGCTTCGCGCTTGTATTTAAGCTTGCTGGAATCCTGATTGTCTTTTGGCAGTTCAATCCCGGTCTGGCTGGACAGATCTTTCATCACCTCGATGAAATTACGGTTACCTATATCCATTAAAAAACGGATGGCATTACCATTGGCCTGACAGCCAAAACAGTGGTAGTACTGCTTGTCACGATAGACGTGGAAAGATGGTGATTTTTCCTGATGGAAAGGGCAGCAGCCCGAATAGGTCCGGCCAGTCTTTTTTAATTTTACGAATTGACCAATCACATCGACAATATCGGTGCGATCGAGAATCTGATCAATCGTATGTTGAGGAATGGCCATGGTGTACTGAGCTTCTCGTGCTGCGTTCTTTAATCGCTAAGTTATTGAAAAAATTAGGCGAGTCAAATACTCGGCCGATTCATTACTGTATAAACCTTTTGCAGTTATTGTTCAAGAACTGTTCATGGTGCTATTTATTTTAGCACTGCCGAAAAAGCAAAAGGGCAAGTATGATACCTTGCCCTTTACAAAAATGCATCCGAAAGAAGCTGCTTATTCGGCAGTTGCTTCTGGTTGCTCTGTTTCAGTATTTGTATTTTTCGGACGGTCCAGCAGGCCAAAGCTGATGCGGTTGGTCAGGCTGCGTTCCTGTTTCGGTTCAGGAATATTATCTGAACCTTCATAAGTACGTGCTTCTTTACCAAAGATACCGAGGGTTGCACGGTTAAACAGGCTGCCTTCACTGCGTGCTGCACGCAGATTCACTGAACCGTCAGCATTGACCAGTTCTGGATAGTTCAATTTCAGCAATTCTATATATTGCTGTGCAGTGGCTTTATCTCCCAGCTTGTCATAGCCATAGGCAATGGTCGCCAGTGCTTCCGGGGTTTGTGGTACTTGTGGGTAATGTTCAATCACCCATTGTGCACGTTCAACTGCAGCCAGGTATGCTTTACGCTTGATATTAAAGCGCGCTGCATTCATTTCATGTTCAGCCAGTTCCTGACCAATGAACTTCATGCGCTGTGCTGCATCCACTGCATATTCGCTGGAAGGGAAGCGGCGGACAAAGTCGACAAAGTTCTGATACGCCACTTTCAGGTAGCTCACATCACGGTGTGCCTGTTTCAGCTTGGTATAACGTAATAAACCGTTATAGTTTTGTTCCATATTCGCTACACCACGCACATAGTAGGCATAGTCGACATTTGGATGCTGTGGATTCAGGCGAATAAAACGTTCTGCCAGTGCTACTGCACCTTCATAATCTTTTTGCTGGAATTTGACATAGAGCAGTTCCAGTTGTGCCTGAGCAGCATATGGACTGGTAGGGAAATAGGTTTCCAGACCTTCAAGCTGTTTTGCGGCATCAGTATATTGTTTGCGATCAAGGGCTTTCTGTGCTTTTTGAATATAAACCTGTTCGCTAGATTCTGGACCTTTATCCACGACTTCTTTTTTTGGATTACTGCTACAGCCTACCATTGCCGATGCAACGCCTAGCGTAATTGCAAGCATTGTCATTTTATAATGTGGTAGCGACATAAAAATTCCTCTGTTAATACGGGCAATGAGCTACAATTGCACTATTAAACCACTTTTGTCTGAATGAGCAAATGAGTCAAGCACAATCTTCCAATTCTAATTTCCCTGAAACTGATTTTAATTTACTTGAAGATTCTGAGGATGCAGATAACCATACTTCAGACACAACTGCAACACGTTTAGCGTTGCAATTTCAGGTGGATGAAACCTATCTGGGCCAGCGGATCGATCAGGTCGCTGCACTGGTATGGAGTGAGTTTTCCCGTGAAAAGCTGAAACAGTGGATCAAAGACGGTAATTTATTGGTCAATGGTCAGCCTGTAAAGCCTAAATATAAATGTGACGGTTTTGAAACCCTGACCTTGAATGTTGAGCTTGAACCTCAAACCCGCAGTCTTCCTGAAGATATTCCTTTGGATATCGTCTATGAAGATGAAGATATTCTGGTGGTGAACAAACCGGTCGGTATGGTGGTGCATCCGGGTGCTGGCAATACTTCAGGTACTTTGGTGAATGCATTATTGTATCACTATCCAAAATCGGCAGAATTGGCACGTGCTGGTCTGGTACACCGTATCGATAAAGACACCAGTGGTTTACTTGTGGTTGCGAAAAACCTCGAAGCGCAGTTTGCGCTTAGCAAGCAGCTGGAAAAGAAATCAGTTTACCGCGTTTATGACTTGGTGGTGTACGGCAATATTATTGCTGGTGGCACCATTAACGAGCCAATCAAACGCCATCCGGTCGATCGCGTAAAAATGGCGGTGTTGCCGGGCGGTAAGGATGCGGTGACACATTACAACGTGAAAGAACGCTTCCAGCATTTCACCCGCGTACAGGCGCGTCTGGAAACCGGTCGTACCCACCAGATTCGTGTGCATTTTAGCTATATCGGTTATGGTCTGGTCGGTGATCAAGTGTATATGCCGCGTGTGCGTCTGCCAGCGGGTGCTTCGCAACTGCTTGAAGATACCTTGCGTGGCTTTAAGCGTCAGGCACTGCATGCCTCACAACTGGGGCTGATCCATCCACGTACCCAGGAAGAAATGATATTTGAAGCGCCGTGGCCAGAAGACTTCGCCAATCTGGTTGAAGTGCTACGCAGCGAAAATAAGGCCTATTAATTTCACCATTACCAGCATCGGTCAGTAAAAGGGAAGAGACATGCAATTTGTACAAGGTTTGCCTCAAGGCGTTTATGTGGGTCAAACCCGAGTTCATCATGAACAGGTTCAACCATCAGCGCAGCCAGAACTGGCAGGCTTTAATCTGGCTTTGCATGTCAATGACGATCCGGTGCGTGTGCAGAAGCATCGCATCCAGTTGCTGAAAGATTTCCAGCCTTATGGTGTGGACAAGATTACCTGGATGACCCAGACGCATAGCACCATTTGTCATACCATCAATGAACAGATGCCATTTACCGCACTGGTTGGTGATGGTCTGGTGACGCAGCGCAAAGCGCATGCCCTGATGATGATGACCGCAGACTGTCTGCCAGTCGTGCTAGGCAATGCTGAAGGCACTGAAGTGGCGAACCTGCATGCCGGCTGGCGTGGTCTGGCGGGTGGTATTGTCGAAAATACCATTGCAACGATGCAAACAAAACCAACTTGGGCCTGGCTCGGTGCTGCAATCAGCCAACCCTGTTTTGAAATTGGTGAGGAAGTCAAAACTGCGTTCTGTTCCAAATATCCAGAACTGGACAGTGCATTTCAGGCGGGTGAAAAAGCAGGCAAGCATTATGCCGATCTATATGCCATTGCCCGATATATCCTGAAACAGCATGGCGTAAACACTGTGCTGGGTGGGGATCAATGTTCCTATAAGCAGACAGATGAGTATTTTTCTTACCGTCGTGAAGCCAAGACTGGACGCATGGCAACATTCGTCTTTATGGCTTGAAAATGTTAAACTTGACTGAAATTCTTGGCTTTTAATTGTTATGTCCCTATCTTCCAAAACTCTTGCGATTGTTTATCACAGTCCTTATGGACACACCGCCAAAGTTGCCCGTTATATTGAACTGGGTGCCGAGCAGGCAGGGGTTCAGGTTGCCTTGATGAATGTGGAGCAGGTGGACTGGGAGGTACTGGATGCCGCAGATGCGATCGTATTTGGCTGCCCGACCTATATGGGCAGCCTGACCGCTGCGATGAAGCTGTTTATGGAGCAGTCGTCCAAGCGCTGGTTGGCACGTGCCTGGCAGGGTAAGCTGGCATCTGCTTTTACTAATGGTGGCGGACTTAGTGGGGACAAGCTGGCCGTACTGCAGCAGATCAACCTGTTTGCCATGCAGCATGGCATGCTCTGGTCTGGTTTGCCGTTGATGCCTACAGGTCGTAGTATGACAGACCTGAACCGTATGTCGAGCTTTTTAGGCTTGATGACCCAGTCGGATAATGCACCTGTCGAAGCCACGCCACCAGAAGGCGATTTGCAAACGGCAATCAAATTTGGTGAACATCTGGCACAAACTTTATATCGACTACAATAAACAAAATTCCTCGCCATAAAAAAACCTCCGTTATGCGGAGGTTTTTTTGTTACTTTGTGCAAAGCGTTATTTATGGAAAATACGTGCTTTATCACGTTGCCAGTCGCGGTCTTTTTCAGAGGCACGTTTGTCGTGCAGCTGCTTACCTTTCACCAGTGCAATTTCCAGTTTGGCATGTGGGCCTTTCCAGTAACAGGCCAGTGGCACACAGGAATAACCTTTTTGATTAATTGCACCTTGCAATTTTTCAATTTCACGACGGTTTAGCAACAGTTTGCGGGTACGGGTTGCTTCAGGCACCACGTGGGTCGAAGCACTCAATAGCGGCTGAATCTGGGCACCAAACAGGAATGCTTCACCATTTTTAAAGGTAATATAGCTTTCCACAATACTCATACGTCCTGCACGCAAAGACTTGACTTCCCAACCTTGTAAAGACAATCCCGCTTCAAATTTTTCTTCAATAAAATAATCGTGACGGGCACGTTTGTTCAGAGCAATCGTTCCGCCGTTATTTTTTTTAACTACAGTTGCTTTCGCCATAATCAGACACTTCCAAAGTTGCAGCTATTGTACCGCAACTTTAATTGAGTTGAAGTTTTTAAATTGATGGAGTTTCTTCACCAAAAAATCAAGATTTTGTTAAAATAGGCACTTGCACCATAAACAGAGTACAAATGGATGAGTAAAACTCGTGTAATTTATCCGGGAACCTTTGATCCGATCACTAATGGCCATATTGACCTGGTGACACGTGCATCGCGTATGTTTGATGAAGTGGTCGTTGCCATTGCTATCGGTCATCACAAGAACCCGGTATTTAGTCTGGAAGAGCGAGTTGATCTGGCTAAAGAGTCGCTGAGCCATTTGTCCAATGTAGAATTTGTTGGCTTTGACGGGCTGTTGGTTAACTTTTTCCGTGAGCAGAAAGCCACTGCCGTACTGCGTGGCCTGCGTGCCGTATCTGACTTTGAATATGAGTTCCAGCTCGCCAACATGAACCGCCAGCTGGATTCTCAGTTTGAAGCCGTATTCCTGACACCTTCAGAGCAATATTCTTTTATTTCATCCACTCTGGTGCGTGAAATTGCCCGCTTACGAGGGGATGTAACCAAGTTCGTTCCAGCAAACGTGGTTGCAGCCTTCGAGCGTAAACTTCAACAAGGTTGGTAGAGTGTCTTTATATATCACCGATGAATGCATCAACTGTGATGTCTGTGAACCTGTATGTCCGAATGAGGCGATTTTCATGGGTGAAATCATCTATGAAATTAACCCGAACCTGTGTACAGAGTGCGTGGGACATCACGACAAACCGCAGTGTCAGCTGTTCTGTCCTGTCGATTGTATCCCGCTTGATCCGAATCATCCGGAAACGCGTGAAGAGCTGCAGGCCAAGTATGAAAGACTGACTGCTCAAAAAACAGCAAGTAAATAGTTCGTATCTTTGTTATGATGCGTGCTCGAAGTGAGCCAGACGATCGCTGCTGTGGAGGTCTCCGTGACTGAAGCAGGAGAGGAAAGTCCGGGCTTCATAGGGCAAGGTGCCAGGTAACGCCTGGGCGGCGTGAGCCGACGGAAAGTGCAGCAGAGAGTAGACCGCCTCATTCGTGAGGTAAGGGTGAAAGGGTGCGGTAAGAGCGCACCGCATGACTGGTAACAGTTCATGGCATGGTAAACCCCACCGGAAGCAAGACCAAATAGGGATCCTTTAGGCATGGCCCATGCTGGATCCGGGTAGGTCGCTTGAGCGTATAAGTGATTGTACGCCTAGAGGAATGATCGTCCACGACAGAACCCGGCTTATCGGCTCACTTCACCAAATTTTGATCAATCAGCGTAATATGGGCTTGACGTTTTTTTCAGAAAATCCCATAATGCGCGCACAGTTTACGGCTATGTAGCTCAGTTGGTTAGAGCATCGCACTCATAATGCGGGGGTCACAGGTTCAAGTCCCGTCATAGCCACCATATTCTGAAAAAGATCATTCCAATTGAATGGTCTTTTTTTATGTCTATAAAAATTAAAATGGTATGATGATTGAAATGTAAACAACTGAATTTAATAACAATGACTGCAGATCAGCTGAATTGGCAAAAAGATAATTTTGAGAATATTCAAACTGCTTGGGAAGGTGATTTATGGGATCGCCGTCGTCTAGGTGAACAATTAGAACGTTATGTAGACCGTTTAAATTGTGGAGCTGTTCTAGCTTTAGATGCTCGTTGGGGTGAAGGTAAGACATGGTTTGTTCGACATTGGAAAAAGCATTTAGAAACAACTCAACCACACAAGCATGATGTAATTTATTTAGATGCCTTTGCAAATGACTATTTGGAAGATCCATTTCTAGTAATTGCTTCTGAAATTGCAGCCAAATTAGATAAAACAGCAGATAAAAAATTAGTTCACAAATTTAAAAAAGCTGCTGCTGTGATGCAACAAGGACTTTTGACACTTACACCAACATTGATTGCATCTATGATTAGTTGTACATTAACTGGTGGGGTTATTCCTTTTATAAGGCTTGATAGTGAATCAATCAAAGATAAAATTGATGATGCAGTAGATAAGGTGGTTGAAAATATTGGTGAAAAAGTCACTGAAGCAATCCAAAATAAAATAGATAGTTATGAAGAAGAAAAGAATTCGTTACAAGCCTTTAAAACAACATTATCAGAGTTAGCTGATAGTTTGGATAAGCCATTAGTTTTTATTATTGATGAACTTGATCGTTGCCGACCAGATTTTGCAATTCGTTTAATTGAAAGGATCAAACATTTTTTTGATATCCCTAAAATAGTATTTGTTTTGGTGATGAATAAACCACAGCTATTGCAATCTGTTCAAAGATATTATGGTTATGATTCAAAATTAAATGGGGATTATTTCGAAAAATTTATTGATTACACAATCGAATTTCCAAAAATTGGCGAAGATCAATTATATGAGGGTGTGATTAAAGAGCAGTTGTATCGTATTGGAGAGTTAAAATCTAAGGCTGATCTAAATGAATTTTTCTTATGGATTTTAAGTTTTCAAGCATCAAAAAAATATAATTCAAGAGAGTTAGTAAAAAAGATTAATCAGTTTGCTCTTTTAAGAGTTGATGAAATAAGGATTAACTTTGTTTTAATAGCAATAATATTTGATAAGAATTTTGAAATTTCGATATATCATTTGAATAAAATAGTTGACTATTTATTTAGTTATTTTGGTGGTTCTGAAAATATGGGGACGACGAAATCTTATTTCGTACGAGAGCAATTATTTAATAAACTAAATATAGATAACTCTATAATTTCTGATATGTATGAAGGTGTTAGCTATATAGAAACAAATTTTCTAACAATAGGGCAGCAGAAGCAGAAAGAGCAAGCTATAAAAAATCTACTCTTTTCTTACTGCATTAGTGGTTTAGATGATATTAAAGATTTTAAAATTATTTGGGATCAATATATTAAAACTGGTCTATTTGAAAAAAGTTGATAGTTCTTCAATATCATCCGTCTGCAATTGCTCACGCATTTTTAAAAACTGCTTTTCATCTAGGTCATAAAGCTTAAGTGAAAGCAGTTTTTCTATATCTTTTTCAGGGAAGCGATATTTAATAATTTTGGCAGGGACACCGCCCACAATGGCATAAGGCGGCACACCTTTAGTAACTACTGCACCTGTTGCTACCACAGCACCTTCACCGAGTTTTACGCCTTGCATAATCATGGCACGTGAGCCAATCCAGCAACCATCACCAACAACCGTATCGCCAGCAGGCACAAAACTGCGTGTATCGAACGGAAATGCGGAAATCCAGTCAGTACGGTGCAACTGATTACCACCCATCATAATCACACATTCTGCGCCAAAACAGACGAAATTGCCGATATAGAGCTGGTCTATAGGCTTGTCTGGCGTCGAAGGCTTGTCATGTAAATAACGCACTACACAGCGTTCAAATCCCTGATCCCAGTAAGCTGAGTAATAAGAGTAATTCCCTTTGATATGAATATTCGGGTTCTTCACCGTTTTCGAGATGAATTCGAACTCGCACCAGTGTTTGACAGGGGAATTGATCAGTTTCTCAGACATAAGATTGTGGGGATTGGGAAGGGTGGAGAGATTATAGCAAAGTCTCCCTTTGAAAAAGGGGGATTTAGGGGGATTAACGAATCTAGATTTATATTCAATCTCAGAGTAATTTCTCCCAACCTCCCTTTAGAAAAGGGAGGGGGTCCATTTTGTATAAAACTTAGTGGATGATTGAGTTGAATGTTTTTTTTTAAGTTCTGCGAAGGAAATATAATAGGCCAAACATTATCGGGAATGTATAAAATAAAATAGTGAATCTACCATCAACTTGTATAAAGGGTTTTAAAATTAAGGCTACAGGGAATGATGCAAATAGAGCGATGATAGCATAACCAAAAACAGTAAAGATCCAATCACTTAAGCCATCTTTATCAGATGGTTGTTCATTATTTTTTTGCCTTTCTTGCCAATTTACATAAGAATAAAAATAAAAGCATAATGAGCCAATTGCGAGAATAACTCCAAAAATTAGATTAGTGAATGTATCTGAGTTACCTCTATATCCACGAGCTAGAATATTAGTACTAAACAAAAGTAATGAGATTGTAATTATGAGATTTTTGATCATTTCATTTTATAATTTTTAGAAAATTGTCTTAATTTTTATTTTAAAGGAATTTTTACAAAAAAACCCCTCATCCGAGGGGTCTTACAGCCGTAAATATCTATAAATAAAACTTAGATATATTCAACGCTCACGATTTCGTATTCCACTTCGCCTTGTGGAGTGACGATTTTCACTTCATCGCCTTCATTTTTGCCCAGAAGACCACGCGCGATTGGAGAGTTCACAGAGATTTTATTGATCTTGAAGTCTGCTTCGTCATCGCCAACGATTTTATAAGTTTTGCGTTCTTCAGTGTCCAGGTTCTCAATGGTCACTGTCACACCAAATACAACGCGGCCATTTTGCTCAAGTGCTTTTACATCGATGACCTGGCAAGCACCAAGCTTACCTTCGATGTCCTGAATACGGCCTTCACAGAAACCCTGCTGTTCACGTGCAGCATGGTATTCCGCATTTTCCTTAAGATCTCCGTGCTCACGTGCCTCTGCAATGGCAGCGGTGATACGTGGACGTTCAACTGTTTTCAGTTGGTGTAATTCTTTCTCTAAGGCTACTTTGCCTTCAGGAGTCATAGGATAACGTTGCATAGTTGTCCCTCAAAAAAGTCAGTATTTAAAAATACAAAGTCTATAAATGAAAAAAAGCCCGCCACCAAGAAGGTGGCGGGACTTCTTGGAAACGGATTAACCTACGCTTTGTAAGTCTTGCAAACGATATACATCCATTGGCAATTTAATCGCTAAAGCTTGGCATACAGCCTCAGCACCGTTCAGGGTAGTGGTGTGGTACACCTTACCTTGAAGCGCTGAACGACGGATCGAGAATGAATCCTGCTGAGCTTGCTTGCCTTCAGTGGTATTGATAATGAGGTGAATTTCGCCATTTTTCAAGCGGTCCACAATATTTGGACGACCTTCGGTTACTTTATTCACACGTTCACATTCGATACCAGCTGCTTTGATGACATCGTAAGTACCGCCAGTAGCGACGATCTTGAAGCCAAAGTCAGCAAGCTGCTTCGCAATACCAACCGCACGTGGTTTATCAGAATCACGTACAGAGATGAATGCATGTTTCACTTCGCCTTCGGTTGGCAGACCTGGCAAGCGATCGTTAGAGCCTAAAACAGCTTTGTAGAACGCTTCACCGAATGTTTTACCAACACCCATCACTTCACCTGTAGATTTCATTTCAGGTCCAAGGATAGGGTCAACACCAGGGAATTTGTTGAATGGGAACACTGCTTCTTTCACAGAGAAGTGCTCTGGAATAATCTCTTTGGTAAAGCCTTGAGACTCAAGAGACTGACCAGCCATACAACGTGCAGCAACTTTCGCTAAAGATTCGCCGATACATTTAGAAACGAACGGAACAGTACGAGACGCACGTGGATTCACTTCCAGGATGTAAACGTCATCACCTTTCACCGCGAACTGAACGTTCATCAGACCGATTACGCCAAGCTCTTTCGCCATAGCCACGGTTTGACGACGCATTTCGTCCTGAACTTCTTTAGACAGAGAGTAAGGAGGAATAGAACATGCTGAGTCACCAGAGTGGATACCTGCTTGTTCGATGTGCTGCATGATACCGCCGATCACCACATCTTTACCATCAGATACGCAGTCTACGTCGACTTCGATCGCATCATCCAAGAAGTGGTCAAGCAGTACAGGTGCATCGTTAGACGCTTGAACCGCATCACGAAGGTAACGTTTCAGTTCGTCTTCGTTATATACGATTTCCATCGCACGGCCACCCAGTACGTATGAAGGACGTACCACCAGTGGGTAACCCACTTTAGCCGCTTCCGCGATACCTTCTTCAGCAGATTTCACGATGCTGTTGTTTGGTTGACGCAGTTGCAGACGTTGAATCATTTGTTGGAAACGTTCACGGTCTTCTGCACGGTCAATCGCGTCTGGAGATGTACCGATAATTGGCGCACCAGCTTCTTCCAAAGCACGAGCCAGTTTCAATGGAGTCTGACCGCCGTACTGAACGATAATGCCTTTTGGCTTTTCAGTACGTACGATTTCAAGAACGTCTTCCAGTGTAATCGGTTCGAAGTACAGACGGTCTGAAGTGTCATAGTCGGTAGAAACAGTTTCAGGGTTACAGTTCACCATGATTGTTTCATAACCGTCATCACGCATTGCCAGGGCAGCGTGTACACAGCAGTAGTCGAATTCAATACCTTGACCGATACGGTTAGGACCGCCACCGATCACCATGATCTTGTCACGGTTAGACGGATTAGATTCACACTCTTCATCGTAAGTTGAGTACATGTAAGCAGTATCAGATTCGAATTCAGCAGCACATGTATCTACACGTTTGTACACTGGAGTTACGCCCAGGTTCCAACGGTGTTTACGGAATTGTTTTTGTGAAATACCCATCAGGTTGGCAATGCGAAGGTCAGATAAACCTTTGCGTTTGAACGCACGGATATTGTCAGCGTTCAGATCACCGAAACCTAAAGTTTTGATCTGTTCTTCGGTTTTTACGATGTCTTCGATCTGGATCAGGAACCAGCGGTCGATCTTAGTTGCTTCAAATACTTCATCTAAAGTGAAGCCGTGACGGAATGCGTCAGCCACATACCAGATACGCTCTGGACCTGGAACTTTAAGTTCTTGAAGGATCTTCTCGCGAGCACCTTCAGTACCCACCGCAATTTTCTCGTCGAAACCAGAAGCGCCAACCTCAAGGCCGCGAAGTGCTTTGTTTACAGATTCCTGGAAGTTACGGCCGATTGCCATGACTTCACCTACAGATTTCATCTGTGTAGTCAAAGTCGCGTCAGCTTGCGGGAATTTTTCGAAGTTGAAACGAGGAACTTTAGTCACCACGTAGTCGATCGATGGTTCGAAAGATGCTGGAGTTACGCCACCAGTGATGTCGTTTTTCAGTTCATCAAGGGTATAACCTACCGCCAGTTTCGCAGCCACTTTAGCGATAGGGAAACCAGTTGCTTTAGACGCCAGTGCAGATGAACGAGATACACGAGGGTTCATCTCGATGATTACCATACGGCCATCTTTCGGGTTGATACCGAACTGTACGTTAGAACCACCAGTTTCCACGCCAATTTCACGCAGAACTGCTAGAGATGCATTACGCATCAACTGGTATTCTTTGTCAGTCAATGTTTGTGCTGGAGCAACTGTAATTGAGTCACCAGTGTGCACGCCCATTGGGTCGAAGTTTTCGATTGAACATACGATGATACAGTTGTCGTTTTTGTCACGTACAACTTCCATTTCGTACTCTTTCCAGCCAATCAGTGATTCATCAATCAGTAACTGGTGAGTAGGAGAGAGGTCGAAACCACGTTCACAGATTTCTAGGAATTCTTCACGGTTGTAAGCAATACCACCGCCTGAACCACCCATAGTGAATGATGGACGGATAATTACAGGGAAACCGAAGCGAGCCTGGATTTCCAGCGCTTCTTCCATTGATTCAGCAATCGCAGCTTTTGGACATTCAAGACCAATTTTGCGCATTGCTTGGTCAAACAGTTTACGGTCTTCTGCTTTTTCGATTGCTTCTTTAGTCGCACCGATCAATTCAACATTGTATTTTGCTAATACACCGTTGGCATCCAGTGCCAGTGCACAGTTCAGTGCAGTCTGACCACCCATAGTTGGCAGAACAGCATCTGGACGTTCTTTTTCAATGATCGCAGCAACAGTCTGCCAGGTGATTGGCTCGATATAAGTTGCATCCGCCATTGCTGGGTCAGTCATGATGGTTGCTGGGTTGGAGTTTACCAGGATAACGCGGTAACCTTCTTCACGCAGCGCTTTACATGCTTGTGCACCAGAATAGTCAAACTCACACGCCTGACCGATAACAATAGGACCAGCACCAATAATTAAGATGCTTTTAATATCCGTACGCTTTGGCATTATTTCGCTCCTTAATTACTTCTTAGATGCTTCGATAAGTTCGATGAAATGATCGAACAGTGGGGCACAGTCGTGTGGACCTGGGCTGGCTTCAGGGTGACCCTGGAAGCTGAATGCAGGCTTGTCTGTACGATGGATACCCTGAAGGGTTTGGTCGAACAGCGACTTGTGAGTTGCTTTCAGGTTTGCAGGTAAAGTTTCTGCATCCACTGCGAAGCCGTGGTTCTGAGAAGTAATCATCACTGTACCATCTTCGATGTTTTGTACAGGATGGTTGGCGCCGTGGTGACCGTGAGGCATTTTCACAGTTTTAGCACCAGATGCCAGCGCAAGGATTTGGTGGCCTAGGCAGATACCAAATACTGGAATTTCAGTTGTTTCAACAATTGTTTTTACAGCTTCAATCGCGTAATCACATGCTGCTGGGTCGCCAGGACCGTTAGACAGGAATACACCGTCCGGATTCAGGGCCAGTACTTTTTCAGCAGGAGTTTGTGCAGGGACAACAGTCAGTTTACAACCGCGGTCTGCAAGCATACGCAAGATGTTGGTTTTGACACCGTAATCGTATGCAACAACATGGTATTTAAGTTCAGGTTGAGCGAAGCCTTTGCCAAGTTCCCATGAGCCTTCAGTCCATTCAAAACCTTCAGGATCACAGCATTCTTTAGCCAGGTCTAAACCATTTAACCCACCGAATGCGCGTGCTTTTTCTAGCGCTTCTTCTTCAGTGATGTTTTCGCCAACAAGGATACAACCGTTTTGCGCGCCCTTAGCACGCAGGATTCGAGTCAGTTTTCGGGTATCGATGTCTGCAATCGCAACTACATTGTGTTCTTTTAAATATTCACTTAAAGATTGCGTTGATCGGAAGTTGCTATGCAATAAAGGAAGGTCACGGATAATTAAACCGTTGGCCCATACTTTATGAATACGACCAGATTCTGAATCTTCGTCGTTACAACCAGTGTTCCCAATGTGAGGGTAAGTTAAAGTCACTAATTGTTGTGCATAACTTGGGTCAGTCAAAATTTCTTGATAGCCAGTCATGGCAGTATTAAAAACGACTTCACCTGTCGTACATCCCGATGCACCGATAGACGTTCCTTTAAAGATCGTACCGTCGGCAAGGGCTAAAATGGCGAGGGTGCTCAAACCAAAGCTCCTGAAATTTAGGCTGTAAAAAAGCGAGTAGATGAAAAAAAAGGAAGGCTATGTTTTAACCTACCCTCCCTACATCTGCTCGCTTGACTCAACAGCGCATTATACGCATGAAGTCTGAAAATGTCCAATCAACTAATAGAGAATATGATAGATAAATTCCTTGCTTTTTGACTGAAAGTCTGTTTTACGATCAATGTTAAAAAATGTAACCATTTGAGAATTGTCAGACAAATCAAGTCTTAAATTTTATCGGATCGTCTAGTATGAAGTTGTCTCAATATAACTACATAGGCAAAAGACATGGCTACAACAAATAAAACAACAGCATCCAAAAAGTCGCTTAACGTCGTTGTCACCGAATCTGCCGAGCAGCTTGAAAAAGCAGCCGTCGAAGCTAAAGAGCAGGTGGTAGAAACACTTGGGGAAAGCAAAGAAAATATTGAAGCTGAAGTGAAAAAACTCAGCGGTACCGTGACTGAACAACTGACTCAATTCAAACAGGATTTACTGCAGAAGATCGATACGCTAAAAGAGCAGTTGTTTGGTTCACAAACCGAGCTAAATGAACTGACCAGCTTTATCAAAACTGAATTTACAGCAGTGATTGATGACCTTTCTAAACTGGGCAAAGAATTAAAAGAAGATGTGACCCAGATCTCGACCAAGCACAAGGATCATCTGACTGAAACCCTAAAACGTTCCAAAGACAGCACCATTGAAGTATTGAAGAAAGTCAAACCGGTCGTTGTAAAAGGAGAAACTGAAGAAAAAGAAACAGAATTAAAAAGCTAAAATCTTATAAAAACAAAAAATGAGCCGAGGGGGAACATGCAAGTTCTCCTTTTGCGTTCAACGCAACACTGACTCATACAATTATAATAGGGGGTCATGATGCACGATCATCTTGTTGCGGCAATGGTATTACTCGCCTTGATCATGGTTCTGAATCTTGAATCCTGGAAAAGCCGTCTAGCTTACCTTGTCGTGGTACTGCTGAGTTTTGCTTCTCTCAGCGCATTACAGGCCGCAATTTCCGTAATTGCGATGACACTTACTCTTATCCTTTATGTTGCAGTCACTACAATCCAGAAAAATGCACGACTACAGCATTCCGCTGAAGCAACCAAAACCCACCATTATTTATAAACTCAATAAAAAACCTGAGTTCATTCGAGCTCAGGTTTTTTCATGCTATATCCGCTAAGTTTTAACTTAGAACACATGCAACCAGTCACGCTTGTTATGAAAATCTGCCTGAGAGCTGCTGTGCTGCATAGCATAGTAATGCTCACCCTGCGAGGTTTTTAACACCGCAGACAGGCCAATAAACAGATCTGACCATTTCAGCTTGTGCTGGTTCATAAAGTCGGTCAGATCCAGACTGACATTCATGCCGTAATGGGTACGTTTGAGCTGAACCAGATCAATGTCATAAGCCGGTTGCGGTGGCATATCTTCCGGATAGCGGTATTCTTCAAACTGATACGCCTGCCAGGCCTGTGAAGGAGAGAGATTGATCTCGCGATAAAAGTCCTCGTCCCGAACCCCAATAAAGATTTCGAAACAGGTCTGTTCCCACAAATAATCCTGACGGGGATGTGCTGCGACCAGATCTGGCCAGAGCACATACTGGTTCGGGTCACGTAGCCAGTAACCTACATTTAATATAAATGGACTTTGCTGTTCGATGGCACCAACCAGAGAAATCGCCTGAAAGCGACGATCGAATGCATTGAGTTCGTAACTAGCCATAAATCCTGAACTTAGTTAGACAAGTGAGCAAAACGAACAAGGTTAGACAGTTTTTGATTCTGTTTCGGAGCTTTCTTATAAAGCAGAGCAATTTTACCGATGGTTTGAACCAGTTCAGCACCTGTTGCTTCAATGATGTCGGTGATCAGTGCAGCACGCGCTTCACGGTCTTCGGCAACGACTTTCACTTTAATCAGTTCGTGATCGTTCAGGGCACGTTCCAGTTCTTCGACTACGCTTTCAGTCAGGCCCTTGTCACCAAGCATTACCACTGGGTTTAATGCATGTCCGATTTGACGTAAACGTTTACGTTCCTGAATAGATAAAGACGCCATGAGAGATAACCTGATTTTAAAAACGGCTTAGTATAGCAAAAGCGAAAAACAAACGCTTTAAATTCTGGGCAAATAATCCGGATCAAATCATAAAAAATGCAACGTTTGGTCTTCGATTTAGATACAGATGAATACTGCAAATCATGTGTTTTTCACGTACAATTAACAATTGGAAGTTTTTTTTATTTAGAGAGTTATGGCAACACGCATTACCAACCAAAAGTTATCCAAAAGTAGTCGTGCGTGGATGAGAGAGCATCTCGATGACTTTTATGTGAAGAAAGCGCAAAAAGAAGGTTATCGGGCACGTGCAGCGTATAAGCTTCTTGAAATCCAAGAAAAATACAACATCATTAAACCAGGCATGACCGTAGTCGATTTGGGCGCAGCGCCAGGTAGCTGGTCACAAATCGCTGGAAAACTGGTTGGTCCCAAAGGTCTGGTGATTGCATCTGACATTTTAGAAATGGATGCACTGCCAGACGTAACCTTCTTGCAAGGCGACTTTCGTGAGCAGGAAGTGTTCGATAAATTGTTAAATATTTTAGATGGACGTACCGTAGACGTTGTAATTTCCGATATGGCCCCCAATACATCAGGTAATAGGGCTGTCGATCAACCGCGTCAGATCTATTTATGCGAACTGGCTTTGGACTTTGCCAATAAGGTCTTGGGTCCTAAAGGTCAGTTTGTAGTGAAAGTATTCCAGGGCACAGGCTTTGATGAATTCCGTAAAGAAGTCGTTAACAGTTTTGATGTCCTAAAAACGGCAAAACCTGCAGCATCGCGTGCACGCTCGAAAGAAGTATTTCTGGTCGGGCAGGGGCGCAAGAAGGCTTCTCAATAAAGTCTACTTGCCAACACGCTAAAAATTGTGCATTTTGTACGTTTTTAATATTACAAGTTGCACGCAACTTGGAAACTTAGGTCACCCCGTAAGGGCATGATCAAATTAGATTGGAAATGGGAATAAAGCTTTGAGCGATCTTTTTAAGAATGCCGTATTGTGGCTCGTGATACTGGGCGTGCTGGTACTGATCTTCAGTAACGTCAGTGATCGTAATCAGCCGCAAACAATGAACTATTCAGAGTTCGTTGCCGCGGTGAATGACGGCCAGATTAAGCAAGTGACAATAGATGGCGAAAGAATTCGTGGTGAGAAATCAAACGGTTCAGAGTTTGAAAGCATTCGCCCGGCAGTTCAGGATCCTGAACTGATGCCTAGCCTGATCAAAAATAAGGTTGTGGTAGAAGGTACTGCACCACAGCGTCAAGGCTTGCTCATGCAGCTGCTTATCGCAAGTTTCCCTGTGCTTTTAATCATTTTGTTATTCATGTTCTTTATGCGCAACATGGGTGGCGGTGCAGGCGGCAAGAATGGCCCGATGAGCTTCGGTAAATCGAAAGCGAAAATGCTGTCTGAAGACCAGATTAAAGTCACTTTTGCTGATGTTGCCGGTTGTGATGAAGCAAAACAGGAAGTAGTCGAAATCGTTGACTTCCTGAAAGATCCGGCAAAATTCAAACGTCTGGGTGCGACTATTCCAAAAGGCGTCCTGATGGTAGGCCCTCCAGGTACAGGTAAAACCTTGCTTGCGAAAGCGATTGCGGGTGAAGCCAAAGTCCCATTCTTCAGTATTTCCGGTTCTGACTTCGTAGAAATGTTCGTGGGTGTCGGTGCATCACGTGTACGTGACATGTTCGAACAGGCGAAACGTCATGCACCATGTATCATCTTCATTGATGAGATTGATGCAGTAGGTCGTCATCGTGGTTCGGGTACCGGTGGTGGTCACGACGAACGTGAGCAAACTCTGAACCAGATGCTGGTAGAAATGGATGGTTTTGAAGGTAATGAAGGTATTATCGTCATCGCCGCAACTAACCGTGCTGACGTACTGGATAAAGCTTTACTTCGTCCAGGCCGTTTCGACCGTCAAGTGATGGTTGGTCTGCCAGACATCAAAGGTCGTGAACAGATCCTGAATGTACACCTGAAAAAACTGCCTTCAATCACTGGCGTAGATGTCAAAGTTCTAGCTCGTGGTACACCTGGTTTCTCTGGTGCGCAATTGGCTAACCTTGTCAACGAAGCTGCATTGTTTGCGGCACGTCGTAACAAGAATACGGTCGACATGCACGACTTTGAAGATGCTAAAGACAAGTTGTACATGGGGCCTGAGCGTAAATCGATGGTACTTCGTGAAGAAGAACGTCGTGCAACGGCTTACCATGAAGCTGGCCATGCGATTGTGGCTGAAATGCTTCCGGGTACAGACCCTGTACATAAAGTGACCATTATGCCGCGTGGTTGGGCGTTGGGTGTAACCTGGCAATTGCCTGAGTTTGACCAGACTAGCCATTACAAAGACAAGATGCTGAATGATATCGCGATCCTGTTTGGTGGTCGTATCGCAGAAGAAGTATTCATCAACCAGATGTCTACGGGTGCTTCGAACGACTTCGAACGTGCAACCAAAATGGCACGTGCGATGGTCACCAAATACGGTATGTCTGAAAAACTCGGTGTCATGGTCTATGAAGATGATTCTCAACAGTCATTCATGGGCAGCATTGGTAGTCGTACCATTTCAGAAGCCACTCAGCAACAGGTGGATGCTGAAATCCGCCGTATCATTGATCAGCAATATCGCGTTGCTCGTGACATCCTTGAAAATAACAAGGATATCGCACATGCGATGGTGAAAGCGCTGCTTGAATGGGAAACAATTGATCGCGAACAAATCCGTGACATTATGGAAGGTCGTGAGCCTCAACCACCGAAAGTGTATGTTGCAGACAATCCTGTGATTGATGTGACACCGAAGGATGGTCCACTGACTCCACCGCCATTGCCAGCGAACTAAGCTGAATCTAAAAAAACCACCTGTGGGTTAATGCCAGTCAGTTAA
>NZ_JPQO01000038.1 GCF_000773685.1 Acinetobacter sp. HR7
TCCCTTTAGCCGTAAAACCTCGCCCTTCAGGGCGGGGATATAAGGCTGCAATCCGCTAGTCCCCCTTGTGGGCATAGGTATCTACACATCTTTAGGTACCTAGTGCAATAGTTGCGATTTCATTCAGTTCATCTATTGAATATTCTGAGAGCAGTTGAAGAGTATTTAGTAAAATCGAGAGTCCTGCCAATATGGCAGGCGCACTCTCTACCTTGCCTCTTTTCTGTTGTCTACCTGAAAGTCTAGTCAAAAATGCACGGACTTTCTGATTTTGTTCATCTGTACAACGCTGTACTCTCCACGTCAACACACAAGCCATACAACTGATTAGCAAACGCCTTAAAATCGCTTCTGGCGTAGTCTGAAGCCATGACTCAATATCATGGCCTGCTTGCTTGAGAAGTTTGAAATAACATTCGATTGACCAACGCCAGTAATACCAAGTCGTCAGTTCTACTGCGGTAATCTCAGTTGGTACATTACTGATCAATGACCATCTTGCAACTGTCTTTTCATTAATATCTTTAACCACCGCAATAATCAGTCTAGCCTCAATTGCAGCACCTTTCTGAGGAGCAACTCTTTGACCTAAACAATCTTTTTTATTTGATTTTGCAGCACGGGTAAGCCGAACATTGGTTTCTCCAACATAAAGCATATGTTGATTACCCTTATAAGAAATGGGTTTCACTTGCTGTATTTCGATACGTTCAGCAACTTCTCCAACTTTACATATTTCACCCTGATGCTCAATCCGATTTCCTTCCTTTGCTCGAATAAGCCATTGAAAACCATGACTGCTTAATTCCCTGAGATGAGCAATGGAATCTCCTTCACGATCAATAATATGTACGCAGGTTTTATCAAGAGGAAACTGTTCAACTTTTTGAATTTGTTCAGAAAGGGAGTCTAAATGGGTTTTATGTTCGGTCTGTTGCTCATTGAATGTCGAATAGCAACCTGAAGCACTAGAAAGGGTCTGAGCTAATGGAGCAACAGGTAGTCCAGAAGCAGCATCAACAAGTAAGCTCGTTTGTAATTCATAGCCTGAGTCGTACTGATGTGTCCTTTGGAGTTTTTGGGTTTTATTACGATGTGTCACATATTGGATTTGTGACCAATCATGAATAACTAAAGCATAACGATGCAGCGATGT
>NZ_JPQO01000039.1 GCF_000773685.1 Acinetobacter sp. HR7
GTTCCATAAAATAAGTCTCTTAAGGTGTAAACTTATTTCAGGACGGGACAAATCTATCCAATAAAAAAGCGGCTATTTAGCCGCTTTTTTATTGTGGATCTGGTTTATTTCTTCCACTCAAATTCACTTAATGCTTCCTGCTCTTTTAAAGAAGCTTCTACGGCCTGAGCCAACTGGTTTAATAAACTGGTTTCCGTAATCCGTTCCAGCCAGTCCTGTTCCTCGGCTGGGTAGGAACTAATTTCACAGAGGCAATGTCCTTCTTCATCTTGAGTCGCACAACTCACAGACAGTGGCAGTTCATGTTCTTCCACACTGATTGCAACGGTACCCCCACTTTGTGGCAGGGTTTGAAAGCCATATTTTCCTAGCTCGTTTGCCAGAAAGTGAGCAATATACTCCTGAGTCTCTCGACTATTGTTTAACTGTTCTTGGCTTTTTTGAGTATTGGCTCTGAATTGTAATTTACGCATAGCTACATCCAAATGGCTTAGTTCTTATATGGTTTTAGCATAAGCCAATATAAACAAAACAGCCAAGCAAAAGCTTGGCTGTTTCATGTAAATTTTAGAATTATTCTGTCACTTCAATCGCCAGACCCGCTTGAGCACTCAATTCAGTGAATGTCGGGAAGCTAGTTGCAACGGTTTCTGTACCTACAATCTTAATCACGCCTGAATTACGCAGACCTGCAATCGAGAAACTCATGGCAATACGGTGGTCATGATGCGATTCGATTTCACCACCGGTAAAGATTGGCGACCAGTCACCTGCCTTACCCTTACCTTCAATGATGATGCCATCGTCAGTTGGTGTGCAGTCGATACCCATGATTTTCAAGCCATCGGCCATCACCTGGATACGGTCAGATTCTTTGACACGCAGTTCAGCAGCACCAGTCAATACGGTTTGACCTTCCGCACAAGCAGCAGCAATGAACAGTGCCGGGAATTCATCAATCGCCAGTGGCACCTGATCTTCAGGAATATGAATGCCTTTTAAGGTACGTGTACCGCGAATACGAATATCTGCAATCGGTTCACCGCCGGCAATACGTTCATTTTCAACAGTGATGTCCGCACCCATCTGTTTCAGAATTTCGATCACACCGGTACGGGTCGGGTTAATACCCACAGCTTCTAAAGTCACATCGGCATTTTCAGTAATGGCTGCACCCACCATAAAAAAGGCTGCAGATGAAATATCCGATGGTACCTGAATATTGGTACCAACCAGCTTACCACCACCTTGTAGTGAAATACGGTTGCCTTCAGTTTTCACCTCATAAGCAAAAGCACGCAGCATACGTTCAGTATGGTCACGGGTTGGTTCTGGTTCGGTCACCGAAGTTTCACCCTCTGCCCACAGACCCGCCAGCAGAATGCCTGATTTCACCTGAGCCGATGCCATTGGCAGGTCATAGTGAATGCCTTTGAGCTGCTGGTTACCAGTAATGGATACTGGTGGTGTACCACGTTCACCAGTAGTTTGAATTTGTGCACCCATCAAGCGTAATGGCTTGGCAATACGTTCCATTGGACGCTTAGACAGGGATGCATCACCAGTCATGACAGAATCAAATTTCTGTGCTGACAGCATGCCAGACAGCAGACGCATCGAAGTACCTGAGTTACCCATATACAGTGCAGACTTCGGAGCTTTCAAGCCGTGCATACCCACGCCATGAATGGTCACTTCACCATTTTTCGGCCCTTCAATGCTCACCCCCATATCACGGAAGGCTTGCAGCGTCGCAAGCGCATCTTCACCCTCAAGGAAACCAGTCACATGCGTTGTGCCTTCAGCGATGGCACCAAACATGATGGAACGATGTGACACAGATTTGTCACCTGGCACGGTAAATTTACCCTGGAACGTCTTGGCACCTGGTTGAATGGTAAATTGTTGTGTCACTTTATTTTTCTCCATGAGAGGTTTCTTGGCGAGCATATGATTGAAGTGCTGACGCGCGGCTTGCGCATGCCCCAATAAGCCCATTAAAGCTTGTGAATCTTCATCTTCAATCAGCTTGCGGATAATCGCGAGTTGAGCTTCAAAGCCGTCCACGGCATTGAGAATCGCCTTTTTATTGGCAAAAAAGATGTCATGCCACATTTGTGGATCGCTGGCCGCAATACGCGAGAAGTCGCGAAAGCCACCGGCAGCATAACGAAAAATATCCAGATTGTCTTCACGATTGGCCAGTTGTTCGACCAGGTTGAAGGCCATCAAATGCGGAAGATGACTAGTATGAGCCAGCACTTCATCGTGCTTTTCCACATCCATACAAATTACTTCCGCTTTAGCCGCCTGCCACAGTTGAATCAGTTTCTCGACCGCCCACGGAGCGCTGCTAGGTAACGGCGTCAAAATCACCTTGTGATTGGCAAACAGATCAACCTTACCCGCATGCACTCCAGTATGTTCAGCACCCGCAATCGGATGCCCCGGAACAAAGCCAGCCAGCAGTTTTTCACCAAACACCGCTTTGGCTGCATCTACCACATTGCCTTTGGTACTACCGACATCAGTCAGGATGACATTTTCAGACAGATAGGGCTTGATCGTTTCCAGCACTTTCTGGGTAGCACGGACAGGAAGCGCCAGCACAACCAGATCTGCCCCTTTGACGGCTTCTACAGGATCTGCATAGCCGTGGGAAATCAGCCCAAGTGCCTTGGCATCTTCCAAGGTTTTTTGTGAGCGGGTCGATGCCACGATGTCATTGGCTAAATGCTCGGCCTTGATGACACGCGCCAGACTTGAACCAATCAGTCCAAGTCCGATAAAGGCAACTTTTTCAAACAGTGGCTGCGACATAACTTAAGCTTTTGCCTCTAAGCCCAGCACTTTTGCCAGTGCAGTCAGGAATTTGGCATTTTCAGCTTCAGTACCAATCGATACGCGCAGGTGGTTTGGAATACCCACTGGGCGTACAATCACACCTTCTTTCAGTAACTGGTTAAATGTTTCAGCTGGATCAGCCTGTACATCCACCAAGATGAAGTTAGCGCGTGAAGGTACATAGTTCAGACCTAAAGCTTTGAAGCCTACTTCAAGCTGAGCCATACCAGCCTTGTTCACTTCACGAGATTTCTCGATGAAATCTTCATCTTTCAGTGCAGCCACAGCAGCCACCATCGCCAAGTGGTTCACGTTAAATGGCTGACGGATACGGTTCAGATAATCAGTCACTTCAACAGAAGCCAAGGCAAAACCAACACGCAGTGCAGCCAAACCATAGCACTTAGACAGCGTACGGCTGACGATCAGGTTTGGATACTGTTTCAGGAATTTCAAGCTGTTGAAGTTCTCTGGGAAATATTCCACATAAGCTTCGTCCAGTACCACGATCACGTTTGCAGGCACTTTCTGCATGAAAGCTTCAAATTCAGCTTCTTCGAACCAAGTGCCTGTCGGGTTGTTCGGGTTCGCAATGAAAATCAGCTTGGTGTTGTCTTTTACTGCAGCCGCCATCGCTTCAAGGTCATGTGAGAAACCTTTGGCTGGCACTTCAATCGCTTCAGCATTGATCGCCTGAGTGACCAGTGCATACACTGCAAAAGCGTGCTGGCTATAAATCACAGAATCTTTTTCAGAGACAAAAGTGCGTGCAAAAATTTCCAGCAGGTCGTTTGAACCATTACCCAAGGTAATCTGATCATGATCAAAACCGAATTGTGCCTTGATCTGATCTTTCAGAATAAAACCGCCACCATCAGGATAACGGCCAATTTCATTCAGCTCAGCAGCAACCGCTGCTTTGACTTTTTCTGAACAGCCCAGCGGGTTCTCATTTGATGCAAGTTTCACGATATCAGTGATACCTAACTCACGTTCAAGTTCACTGATAGGCTTACCTGGTTGGTACGGTTTTAATTTGGAGATGCCTTGATTGGCTGGCACGAACGACATTTTATACTTCCGATTTACGTGTAAAACAGTGGTCAGCACCCTCGCACCGACCACAGGAGCTGATTTTAGAGTACAGCTTGAGGATATGAACCGAGTACGCGAACTTCTTTCACCAATGGGCGAATTTCTTCAATCGCAGCTTTCACATGATCTTGATCGATATGACCTTCCAGATCGATAAAGAACACATAAGCCCATTTTTCAGGAAGTGCTGGACGGGTTTCAATACTTGTTAGACTAATGTTGTGCTTCGCAAATGGTGCCAGGATTTCCAACAGTGCACCAGCACGGTCATGTGCAGACACCAGTAATGAAGTCTTGTCATTACCACTTGGTGGAACCTTCTCACGACCAATCACCAGGAAGCGTGTCGTGTTCTCTGGATTGTCTTCGATATTGCTGTGCATAATCTCAAGATTATAGATATTTGCAGCAATTTCAGAAGCAATCGCAGCAGAGTGCCATTCATTTTGAATACGGCGCGCTGCTTCGGCATTGGAGCTGAGTGCAACACGTTCTACACCTGGATAATGTGCATCTAGCCATTTACGGCATTGTGCCAGTGTTTGCTGATGGGCGTAGATCTGTTTAATGCTGTCTTTACGAGTATTTTCAGATACCAGGAACTGATGGTGAATTGGCAGTTCCACTTCACCAATCACATTCAGGTGAGAAGTCTTAAAACAGTCCAAGGTATGGTTCACCACACCTTCAGAGGAGTTCTCAACTGGCACTAGACCATAATGTGCACTGCCTGCTTCCACTTCACGGAACACTTCATCAATGGTTGGCAATGGACGGACCACAGCGTCATGACCAAAATGTTTCAGGACTGCTGAATGAGTATAAGTGCCGACAGGACCAAGGAAAGCAATACTTTGTGGTGCTTCAAGCGCCAGGCACGCAGACATAATTTCACGGAACAGACGCGCCATCGTCGTATCAGACAATGGACCTTCATTTCGTTCCATAACATTACGCAACACTTGTGCTTCACGTTCAGGACGGTAAAACAGTGGATTCTCTTCTGAAGCAAACTTGGCTTTGGCTACCGCTTCTGCCAGACGCGCTCGGCGACTAATAAGTTGCTGAATTTGCTGATCAACCGAATCGATTTCTTCACGAATTTTGGCTAAATCAAGAGAAGTCGTAGTGTTTTGATCGTCGTTGATCATTGTTATGTCGCTCTTCATAAACCGTAACTGTTTCAGTATAACAATAGTAAGCTTTCAAATGTTACGCAATATGACTTTGATGCTTTAAAAGTCAGTTATTTATGCGCTACCGAACCGTTCATCGTCTTTGCAACGTCTGGTAACATTTTCTTCGGTACTTTGCACAAAAATTACATTACTAAATTGTAAACTTTGCTGCCCCATCTTAACTGATTTTGCTATAGATGAAATATCACTATTTCTTAATCTGTATAACGATTTTAACCATAAGAAAAATCATTAACCTGAATGAATAAATTTTATAAAGTATTGGTTATTTTTTATTCAAAATTCATATAAACATGTGGATTAAAATCTGATTGCCGTAGACCTTTTTTACTTGTTTTAACAGAGATTTTTACAGAAAACTCATATTTGTTACAAAGCAGAGACAATTTTTCAACCAACTCCAGCTAGCCTGTTTGAAAACTTGGGTGGGAGCACATACACATGCCTAAAAGAATTGCTGTCCTCGTGACACACAACTTTGATGATGAAGAATACTTTGAACCCGTGGAAGCCTTTCGGGCTGCACGACACAGCGTCTGCAATATTGAACATGAAGCTGGCAAAGTGATTTATGGAAAACAATGCAAAGCAGCGGTGACTATAGATCAAAGCATCGACCATATCAGTGTTAATGATTTTGATGCCTTGCTGATCCCGGGTGGAGAATCGCCACTAACCTTTAGTTCAGATTTGAAAGTGATCCAGCTGATTCAGGAATTCAATGCCGCCAAGAAAAGCATTTTTAGTATTTGTGATGGCTCACTATTGTTAGGCGCAGCCGATATCCTGAAAGACCGGATTATTACCAGCATTCGTGACCATGCCCCATGGCTACAAAACGCTGGTGGTCGTTATTATGATGCTGAGGTCGCCAATGACAATAACCAGCTGATCTCGGCCCGTGCACCCGATGATTTACCTGTGTTTATTTTTGAATGTCTGGAAGTACTCCGCTCATGATGTAACGCTATATTCTGCTTCCCCAACAAAAAAGAGCCTTAATCGGCTCTTTTTTGATTTCAGCATCTATGACGGGAATGACTTAGCGACCCAGCAAGCTACGCGCCACAATCTCTTTCATAATCTCGTTGGTTCCGCCATAAATGCGTTGAATACGCGCATCGACAAAGAAACGGGAAATTGGGTATTCAGTCATATAGCCATAGCCCCCAAATAGTTGCAGTAGGTTATCTGCGACTTTCATCTGCATATCGGTTGAGAAGCTCTTTAACGCAGCAGCAGTTTCTACATTCAGTTTGCCCTGCATATACAGTTCGACATTCTGGTTATAGAAGGCAGCGGTTGCCAGCTCATCAATCTTGGCTTGTGCCAGGACAAAACGGGTATTCTGGAACTGGCCAATTTGCTGACCAAAAGCCTGACGCTCTTTCACATAAGCCGTGGTGATGTCGATCGAACCGCGAATCGCGCCCAAAGCGGTTGCAGCAATCGCGGTACGTTCACGTGGCAACTCCTGCATCAGGTAGGCAAAGCCTTGTCCCGGCTGACCGAGTAACTGATCTTTAGGTACTTTAACATTATCAAAGAACAGTTCAGAGGTATCCTGTGAATGCAGGCCGATCTTGTCCAGATTGGTGCCCTTCTTGAAACCTCCCAGATGAGTATCTACCAATAACAGCGACACCCCTTTAGCACGCGCCTGTGGATCTGTTTTTACAGCTAGCACCACCAGATCGGCATGCTGACCATTAGAAATAAAGGTTTTCGAACCATTCAACAGGTAATGATCATCCTGCAAAATCGCACTGGTACGAATGGCTTGTAAATCTGAACCCGCACCTGGCTCAGTCATGCCAATAGCACCGACCACTTCCCCCGACACCATTTTAGGCAGCCAGTATTTTTTCTGTTCTTCGGTGCCGATATGCAGGATATACGGTGCCGCAATATCCGAGTGGCAGGACAACCCAATAGACAAAGCACTAAAACCGGCACGTGCTGATTCTTCCAGCAGCATTAAAGAATAATGGGTTGGAACGCCATAGCCGCCATATTCTTCTGGAATATCCACACAAAGAAAGCCATTTTCGCCCAAGGCATGCCAGACCGAACGTGGAATCTTGCCCTCTTGTTCCCATTGCTCATAATGTGGAGCAATCTGTTCGCTCATAAAGCGTTTAAAGTTATCGCGGAATAATTCTAGATCAGCATCATATGCCAGCATGGTTCTTTCCTTGTTGTATTTATCATTGTTGTTGCCACTACAGACTAGCGAGTTTTAGATTTCCTGTCATGGGCCGATCCCAGTTTATTGCAAACTGCAAGGTCAATTACTTTTTTACAGGCAATAAAAAAGGAAGCCGAAGCTTCCTTTTAGTTTGATGCTGATTCGAATTAGTGGGTTTTTACGCCTTCTTGCTGCATCTGTTCATCAATTTCAGCCGGATTATTCAACGCATAATCCAGTTTTTCTTTGTCGAGCTGACCCACCCAATTCGCTACAACCAGTGTTGCTAATGAGTTACCTACCAGATTGGTTAAGGCACGTGCTTCAGACATGAAACGGTCGATACCAAGAATCAGCGCCAGACCAGCAACGGGGATATGACCTACTGCAGATAAGGTAGCTGCCATTACAATAAAGCCTGAACCAGTCACTCCTGCAGCACCTTTAGATGAAATCAAGAGTACAAGCAGCAAGGTAATCTGATGGGAAATATCCAGCTGGGTATTGGTTGCCTGCGCAATAAATACAGCAGCCATGGTCAGATAGATTGAAGTACCATCCAAGTTGAATGAGTAACCTGTCGGAATCACCAGACCCACTACTGATTTTTCCGCACCCGCCAATTCCAGCTTTTTCAGCATACGTGGTAGTACCGATTCAGAAGAAGAAGTACCCAGTACGATCAATAGTTCTTCGCGGATCAAACGGATCATTTTCACGATGCTGAAACCCGTGAAACGTGCGATTGCACCCAGAACAATAAAGATGAACAAGATACAGGTAATGTAGAAGCACAAGATCAATTGACCCAGTTGCGCCAGTGTACCAATACCGTATTTACCAATGGTGAATGCCATGGCACCGAACGCACCAATTGGTGCAAGTTTCATGATCATATTCACGATGTTGAAGAACACGTGTGAAATCTGATCGATGAATTTCAAAACTGGCTTACCTTGATCACCCAGCTGATGCAGTGCAAAACCAAACAGGATCGCAAACAGCAATACTTGAAGGATTTCACCTTCAGCGAATGCACCCACCACCGTATGTGGAATGATATTCATAAAGAAATCAACGGTAGACTGTGATGCACCGGATTCTACATATTTAGAAATTCCGGCTGTATCCAGCGATGCCGGATCAATGTTCATGCCTGCACCCGGCTTAACAATATTGATCACAAACAGACCAATAATCAGCGCAATGGTCGATACAATTTCGAAGTACAGCAAAGCAATACCGCCGGTCTTACCAACAGATTTCATGCTTTCCATACCTGCAATACCGCTGACCACTGTACAGAAGATCACAGGTGCAATGATCATTTTAATCAGGCGAATAAAGCCATCCCCAAGTGGTTTCAGTTGTTCACCTAAACCAGGTACATATTGTTCAGCACCATTGATAATTTGCGTACCGCTTGGCGAGAAGTGACCCACCAGAATACCGGCAATAATGGCGATAATCACTTGAAAATAAAGTGACTTATAAATTGGTTTTTTAGCCATGACATTACTTCACGATCTACTTCCAGAAGGAAGTAATATTCAGTTTTCGCTTATTAGAATAAATAAACGCCCTAGGCTTCTTTGCGGGAGACAAAAAAGCGCCGATGTATCGAGATCGAAATCTGATACGGAAATATCGAATGTGTATGTTGTGATCAAGAAATCACGTGAGCATTCCACTTTATGAAAAAGCGGCTGCATCGATCAGGAGATGAAGCAAACACAAATAACTAGAGCGAATTTTACCCGCTTTTTTACTTTTTGTTTCACTGGAAATGTTATTTTTGACCAAAAGGTAAACAATGTTTCTAAGACTATAGTCTTATTAAACTATAATTTTTCTGCAAAATAAGGCAGTGAAATACCAATATCAGCGTAATATATAGGGAAATTGAACGAAAATGACTGATGGACTGTCATGACCACTAAACGAAATATCTATAAAGATACCGAACATCCTTTTGCCCAGTTTATCCGTATCATCGGTAAGGGAAAAAACGGCGCACGTTCATTAACTTATGATGAAGCCTATCAAGCCTGGACCATGATTCTGAATCAGGAAGTCCTGGACGTGCAGCTGGGCGCTTTCCTAATGCTGTTACGAGTTAAAGAAGAATCGGTAGATGAGCTGGCAGGCTTTGTTCAGGCCACTCGCGACCAGCTTAAGTTTAAGCCTTTGAATGTTGATCTGGACTGGTCTTCTTATGCTGGCAAGCGCAAGCACTACCCTTGGTTTATTCTGGCTGCCCTCACCTTAGCCAAACATGGCTATAACATTGTGATGCATGGAGCATCAGGTCATACCATTAACCGTGTCTATACGGAACAGGTGCTGGAATACTTGGGCTATCCAATCTGTCAGAGCGATACTGAAGTTGAACAGCAATTACAGGAAAAACATTTTGCCTACCTGCCATTAGATGTTATTTCTCCAATTCTGGCGGATCTCATCAACCTACGTAATGTCATGGGTCTGCGCTCCCCGGTACATACCCTGGCGCGTCTGATCAATCCATTTAATGCCAAAGCCACTTTACAGGCAATCTTCCACCCAGCTTACCGTGGTTCACACCAACGTTCGGCGTTTAAACTTGGCTATCAAAACAGTGCTGTAATTAAAGGTGAAGGTGGCGAATTTGAACGTAATCCGGATGCCAAAACTTTAATTTGTGGGATTAAAGATGGCGAACTATATGAACATGAACTGCCAAAACTGACCGACAACCGTAGCCCGATTGAAGAAGAACTGGATCTGGCAATCTTTAAAGAGGTCTGGGAAGGCAAACGTTCGCATGAATATGGCGAAATCGCCGTGACTGAAACCATGGGCATCGCACTCTATACCATGCAGGTTTGTGACAGCTATGAAGCAGCCATGCAAAAAGCCAAAGAACTGTGGAACAGCAGACTTTCAGTTTAAGTAAGCGATTTATCTCAGACATAAAAAAGACCACAATTGTGGTCTTTTTATTTTTTTCGCAATTAAACGAAACGGATCGGCTTAAATTCCGGCTCATTCTTGTGATGATCATCATCACACTGTTCGCCTTCTTCTTTGGTCCCACGGTCGATATAACCACTGCGCTCAGTTTCAGGCAGATGTTTAATTTCCCAGGCATAAACGGCCTGCATACAAGTTTGACGCTGTTCATCTGTCAGTGCCACACCATTCGGCCATTTACCAATTTCAATTGCAGTGCGCAGGCGGTCTACAATCTCAGGATTGAGCATGGCAAGCATTTGTTCAATATTCATGATTTAATCCCGATTCATATAATCAAAATCTTGGTTCCAGCCGAGTTTGGTACGACAGGCATTATAGAAATCATAACCCGGTGGGTGTAAAAGTTGCAGCTTAAATGGGTGCTTACGAATATGGATGGTATCACCAATATTTAGGGCAATGCTGTGTTGCCCATCTGCACTGACCATCGGTGGAACCCGGTTTTCCCGGATCACCAGCTTGATTTCGCTCTGCCCTCCCACCACGATCGGACGGGAAGACAAGGTATGTGGATGCATCGGCACCAGCACAATCGCATCCATGGTTGGATGCACAATCGGACCACCACCAGACAAGGCATACGCGGTTGAACCGGTTGGCGTTGCCACAATCAGGCCGTCACTATGCTGGCGGTAAACATACTGACCATCAATATTCAATTCGAAATCGATCATGTGCACCGATTTACCTGAATGCAGTACTACATCATTCAGGGCAATCGCATCATGGATAATTTCATTTTTAGAGCGAATTTCCAGTTCCAGCAGGAAACGGCGTTCAATCTGAAATTCGCCCTTTAAAACCTGATCCAGTTTAAAGATCACTTCCGTAGGTTTGATATCAGTCAAGAAGCCCAGACGACCACGGTTTACACCTACCACGGGAATATTGTATTTAACCAGCGCGCGTGCTGCATGCAGCAGTGAACCATCACCACCGACGACAATCACCAGATCAACCACTTCGCCCAACAGGGAACGGCTGACGGTTTGGGTATTTTCATAGGGCACCAATGCTGCCGTATCTGTATCAAATACGGGATGCAGCCCCAAATTCAGCAAATGATCATGTATAAGACATAAAGTTTCAACGACTGAAGATTTATCAGGACGTCCTACTAACCCGATATTTCGAAATGTCTTATGTGAAATTAGCACCAGTGTCGTCGCTCCACTACGAATCCCTTCTATAATAGCATTAAGCAGGTTCTGGATGACAATTTTCAGTGCGTTTTAAATCACCAATATTACAAATCAACAAGATATTAGCTCAGCTAAGTTACCTGTTTGTCTGCATTTTTTCAGACGTGACCGTATTAAATATTGCAAATTCCATAAAAGCTTCGCATGATTAGCAGAATTTCACAGATTCTTATCATCATTTATGAAGTATCAACGTGGTTTAGGGTTTATTGCCTTAATCTTTTCCGTTTTGGTCATTTCAGCCTTTGTTGCTTTTAGTATCTATTTGATTCGTTTAGATAATATTGTGCGTGACAAGTTTGAGGGACAACGCTGGGACATTCCGGCCAAGGTCTTTGCCCGACCGATGGAAATTTATGTCAATGCCCCGGTCAGCCAGCAGGACCTTCAAGAAGAGCTTAAACTTCTTGGCTATAAAAATGCACAAAACTATGCTCAGTCTGGCAGCTATGTCAGCTCTGGCGATACCATGTATGTACATACTCGTGGCTTTGACTTTGGTGACCGCGTTGAACCTGAACAGGTGTTAAAAGTCAGCTTCAATGGTGATCAGATCGGTGATGTCAGTGCGACCAAGCCCTCTTCTTCCGGGATTGCACGTTTAGAGCCATTGCTGATTGGGGGGATTTACCCACAGCATAATGAAGACCGTGTGCTGATCAAACTCAGTAATGTACCAAAACCGCTGATTAATGCCCTGATTGCGACTGAAGACCGGAATTTCTATCATCACCATGGCGTGTCGATTCGTGGTCTGGCACGTGCAGTGGTCAGCAATGTCACTGGTGGTACCCGTCAAGGTGGTTCAACCCTGACTCAGCAGCTGGTCAAAAACTTCTACCTTTCGCCTGAACGTACCATCAAGCGTAAGGTCAATGAAGCCTTAATGGCACTCTTGGTTGAATTGCACTATGACAAGGACGAAATCCTTGAGGCCTATTTAAATGAAGTGAATCTGGGCCAAAACGGCAACTATTCGATTAATGGTTACGGTCTAGCTTCACAGTTCTATTTCGGTCTGCCATTACGTGAATTGAATATTGCCCAACAGGCTTATTTAGTCGGTCTGGTGCAAGGTCCTACCCTGTATAACCCATGGCGTAATCCGGAAGCTGCGAAACGTCGCCGTGACATCGTACTGAATAACATGCTGGTGATGGGTTATCTGACTCAGGATCAGTATGAGACTGAGAAAACTCGTCCACTCAATGTCATTACAAAACCAACCTTAGGTCCAGCACGCTTCCCGGATTTCCTGGATATCGTGCGTCGTCAGTTACGGACTGAATATCAGGAATCGGACATTACCAACCAAGGTTTGCGTATTTTTACAACGCTTGATCCACTGGCTCAAACCCGTATTCAAGAAAGCTTTAAATCGACAGTTGCACGTTTAAGCAAATCAAACCCGGGCCGTCTGAAAGACCTGCAAGGTGCAGTACTGGTGACTCATCCTGAAAATGGTGAACTGGTTGCTGCTGTAGGCTCGACTCAGGACTTTACCGGCTTTAACCGTGCTCTAGATGCAAAACGTCAGGTCGGTTCATTGCTGAAACCGGTGATTTACCTGACTGCGCTGGAATCCAATCGCTACCATTGGGGCAGCCCGATCGAAGACAGTGAAATCAGCATTCAGAGTGATGGCAAGCCTTGGACTCCTCGTAACTATAGTGGCCGTCCACATGGTGTGGTGCCAATGTCAGAGGCATTAGCGAATTCCTATAACCTGTCGGCCGTTCGTCTGGCACAGGAATTTGGCATGTCGACCTTTATCAATCACCTGAAAAAATTTGGGGTGACTTCTGACATTCCAAATTACCCATCGATTTATCTGGGTGCGGTGGATATGTCACCCATGGAAGTGATGAGCATCTATGGCAACTTCGCGACTGGCGGCTTTAAATATCCAGTCAAAGCCATCCGTTCAGTGGTCGATGCCAATGGTCATCTGTTGGAACGTTATGGCCTGACTGTACAGCCGACTATTGATCCATCTTATGCATACTTGCTAAATAATGGTCTACAGCAGGTCATGAACAGCGGTACCGGTCGCGCGGCTTATGCAACTTTCCCAAGCAATCTCGGCCTAGCCGGGAAATCAGGAACCACCAATGATACCCGTGACTCTTGGTTTGCCGGTTATTCAGGTAATTATCTGACCGTGGTCTGGCTCGGTCTGGATGATAACAAAGTCACCGGCTTGACCGGTTCTTCGGGTGCCTTGCCGGTTTGGATTAGTGTGATGAAAAACCTGCGCCATAAACCGGTGATGCTGACACAGCCAGGTGATGTACTGTGGCAATGGGTTGATCGTGCAACAGGTCATCTGTCTGCGCAAGGCTGTCCGGGTGCCATGTATATCCCGCTGACTCGTCACAGTCTGCCAAATCAGGCGACAGCTTGTGGTGCATCGCATTATAGAACAGAGCCTTATAGTATCGATTCTGAAGAAACAGCGCCTGCTGAACAGAACGATAGTATTGGCGGCTGGATTGAAGAAGCAGATACGGAAAACCAACGTGATTCTGACGAAGATACACGTATCATCTCGAGCGGTAGTTATACACACTAATTGAGTGAGGCTTATGTTTCAGAAAATCCTGATCAGTACCGTTTTGATCACACTAGTGGGTTGCCAGACCGTTCAGGAACCCACCCCGGCACCTAAAAAACCTGTACCGCCGAAACCACAGGTACAAAAATCTGATGGTGTGGTGATTACTCCGTATGATCACCCAGAGATTAAACGTCAGAAAATCGTGGTGCCGGATCAAAAGCCTCGTGCACAAAAATTTGATGATGGCCGTCAGCTCCCTGCTTTTCAGAAGCTGATGCAGCAGACTAAGGCAGCTTATAAGGCACAAAAATTTGATCAGGCAGAAGCCAGTGTGCTACAGGCACAACGTCTGGCACCTCAATCTGCTGAAACTTACCTGTACCTAGGTATGCTGGCTAACCGCAAAAACAAGCCAGCTAATGCACAGGCTTTTGCCCAGCGCGGTCTCACTTATGCACAAAGCAAGCCGATGAAAAAGCAGCTCTGGCAGGTGATTCTGAAAGCCGGTCAACAGCAGCAGAATGCGCAGACCATCAAAAAAGCCCAGAATGCTCTAAAAGCACTGGGCTAATACTTTCTCTTAGATACTGACTTACTTAGACACCACGAATGCCTGCAATCCCGTAGGCATTACAGGACTGGGCCTGTTTTAAATCTTGTTTTTTAATGCCGCCGAGTGCAAAAGCCGGAATCTGAATCTGTGTGGCGATCTGCTCAAATGTGTCCCAACCTAATGATTTAACATCACTATGCGTTGCCGTCGGTAGTACCGGACTGAGAAAAATCGCTTCACAGCCGATCTGTTCAGCTTTTTGGGCTGAAATCAGATCATGGCAGGCCGCGATATAACGTTTGCCTAAAATACGATCTGTACTTTGGAATTGTTCTAACTGACTTTGCTTGAAATGTAGTGTTTGGATGCCTTGCTGTAATTTTTCATCCAGCAGCACATACAGCTCATGATTGATGATCAATTTGCTTAATTGTTCTGCTGATAAATCTATCAGTTTTGTCGCCTGCTCTGCTGTCGCATCCACACGCCAATATAGCAACTGGTTGTCTTCAGGTTTTTCCAGGTCACTCAGATCACTACTGATCTTGATCATCTCTGGCCAGAGCAGTTTTTCCAGAATCACATCATTGGCTTTCGGAAAATTCAGGGCTTGCAACTGTTGGCGGCTATACCAGTTCCACGGCTGCTGAATCTGTGCAAGCTGGTCTTTGCTCACACTGGCATGGAACAGATACAGATGCACAATCACATCTTCATATTCATGCCGGATAAAGTCGAAAGGATGCCAAAGCTCAATGTCGATACCGACTTCTTCCTGAATTTCTCTACGGCAGGCTTGTACCGGAGTTTCATTAGCCTCGACTTTGCCCCCAGGAAACTCATACTTGTTACCTTGATGCTGTTTGGCCTCGCGCCAGCCCACCAGTACCTGATTTTGATGGAATAACAAGGCAATCGCGACATGAATATTTGGCTTGGACATAAGGATTTTAAATGGCTAGAAATATTACAAATTGTAAGTCAAAGCCATTTTTTTAGAAATTGAAAAAATGAAACGTTGACAGCTTTATTTGATAATGATTATCATTTAACTCATTCCAAACACATACCACGGAGTCCAAGGAATGAACGCACCTTTTAGCTTATTTAAGCGTCATCATGACAATCAGCACGCTTTACCGATGCTGCACTCGAATAACCTGTTTGCGCTCGGCCGTGAAATTCGTATCATGCACGCGGGAGAGGAATATCGCTTACGTCTGACCCGTAACAACCGTCTCATTCTGACCAAATAATCATTACAATAGACAAGAATAAACGTGGTCATAGGCAGTATGAATCTCTACATACTGCTGTTTGATCAAAACCGCTTTTTAAGCTTGGGTAAAAGTGACAATCACCTTCAGGCCGCCTAAAACAGAGTGTTGAAACTCTATCTTACCTTGATGCAGTTGCATAATCTTCTGGCAGATGGAAATTCCCAAACCTGAACCTTGGGTTTTCGTCCCCAACGCGCGATAGAAACGTTCACCGAGTCGCTGCAAAGTTTCTTCCGAAAGTCCCTCACCCGAGTTTTCAATGATCACCACAGCTTGAGCATTTTCCTGCTGCGTCTGAATCACAACCGTACCCGCAGACGGCGTATATTTAATCGCATTGTCGATCAAGTTTCTCAAGCAACTAAACACCAGTTCGGCATTGCCATGGATGTCCACCTGGTTTAAATCCAGTTCTAGATTTAAGTGCTTTTCCTGTTTAAACGGCGCCAAGGTTTTTAAGGCATCTTGAATTAGGTCTACCAGTTGAAGCTGTTGTCGCGGCAAATTCTGTTGTTGCTCAGGATCCAGTCGGGCAAGCAGCAGCAGATTTTCCAATACCTGAGCCCCCCGGCTGACATCCTTTTCAATCTGTGCCAAATCCTGCGGCAAGGTTTCATGATCCTGATACTTGCGCTTTAACACCTGTAAACGCATCTGGATTGCAGAAAGTGGTGAACGCAGCTCATGGGATGCATCCGCAGTAAAGCGCTGTTCTGCACTCAAGGACTGTTCAACCCGTGACAACATATGATTGAGCTGACTGACGATCGGTTGCAGTTCACGAATTTCAGGCTCAGGTGAAACGACTGGACTTAAATCTTGAGCCGATTTGGAAGCAATTTCTTTAGAAATCCGGTTTAAAGGCTGTAACTGGCGTTTCACCAATATCCTCAACAGCAGCCATTGCACTAACCATAACAACATTAAAACCAGGCCAAAGCCTAAAGCAGTATGCCAGATCCCCTCCATTCGAATGGAAAGCGGTTGTACCACCAAAACCTTGAGTCCTTCATTTTCCTCAACATGAGTACGTAACAGCTGACCATCGACCCATTCAAAATATTGTCCCGAATGCATCAGTAATTGTTGTGGCAACAGATCTTGCGCTTCAGAAGTGGTTAACATCTCATGATCTAGCCAGAGCTGGTACTGGATGTCGAATTCTTCACTGATTTCATCGACATGCCGCCCTTGGGTGACATCACCTAACAGCGACTCAGCAATTTCTTCCATCAGTTCATCATGCAGATGCATGGCCTGATAGCCAGAAACACCAATCAGCAGCAACCAGGCCAGACAGCCGGCCAGAACCGAGCTGTACATGGCATTCTTGATCAGCTTTTGCTGTAGCGAAATCACCTGAGCCATCTCAATTTATCCTTCAGCCTTATGCATACGATAGCCCAACCCACGAATGGTCTTGATCATCTGACTGCCTATTTTCTTGCGCAGCTGATAGATAAAAACTTCAATGGCATTGCTTTCAATCTCATCGCCCCAGGCATACAGGGATTCTTCCAACTGCTCCCGGGTCACCACATGCTCCGGCTTTTGCATCAGTTTATGCAGAATCTGGAATTCCTTAGCGGTCAAGTTCACCGGCTGGCCGGCTTTGCGCAGCGTTTTGGCCTGCACATCCAGCTCCAGGTCTTCCCATTTCAAGATATTGCCCTGACTTTTTTGCTGCAGCCGTATCTGGGCACGAATCCGGGCAGACAGTTCTTCCAGACTAAAGGGTTTCACCAGATAATCATTGGCACCCAGATCCAGCCCTTCCACCCGGTCATGAATTGTGTCGCGAGCAGTAATAAAAATTACCGGAGTATCTTTTTGCAGCTTGCGTAACGTCGTTAGAATTTCATCTCCACTAGCCTGTGGCAAACCGCGATCCAGCAGCACACAGTCATACTGATGCTGTTCCAACGCCAGAATGGCATGATCACCCCGCTCGACCCAGTCAATCACATAACCGTCCATTTCCAGCCAAGTCTGGATGCTTTCAGCCTGTGAAGTATCATCTTCTGCCAGCAATATACGCATAAACTTTTGTCCTGATGTTTTAAGCGATCATGATGAATTGACAATAAAAAAAGCCACATGCTTTTTGTAATATCGCATATGGCTTTTTTCGTCCAGGCTTTTTCTGCCTAATTCCTTAACTTAGTTGAAACGGACTTCATCGACATCGATTTCAACACGTTTTGCTGGTTTGTAGTCCACGTCTACCTCACCAATGATAGTAATTGGTGTTTTGGCAGACACCGGTTTTCCTTGCCATAACTCATCATCGATTTCGACAGTGATGGTACCGGTGCTATCACGGAACTGATATTTCTCATCACCTACCGATTTCACCACATGACCTTTTAACTGCACTTTGCTGTCATCTTTCATGCCCAGCGCCTGTTTGACAGTGACTGTTTTAGCAAATGCATGTTGATTGACCACTTGGTCTTGCGCAATTGCGACAGTGGCAGTTGAACCCATCATGGCTACAGCTAACATTGCTTTGATCATAGTTTTCATTTTCAGTACCTTTTTACGCTGCCTTGTTTCGATGAAGCCATTAAAACAGCTGAAGATGAATTGAATCTTAAGAAAACTTCATTTTCATAAAATAATAAGAAATCGGTTCACCCAACATTAATTCAGCGGCACAACCCGTAGTACTTCTTCCAGCGTAGTCACTCCTTCCAAGATCTTGCGTGCACCCGCAATTCTGAGCGGCTCAATGCCTTCTTTTTTCGCTTGGGCACGGAGTTGGTCTAGATTGGCATTCGCGCCAATCAGCTGCTTGGTATTCAGGCTGAGCGGCATAAACTCATAAATCCCGATACGGCCTTTATAGCCAGTATTACGGCATTCGTCACAACCGATCGGATGGAAGACAAACTCCGGACGTGGCAATGGATAATCTGCGGTCAGGTGCTGCCATTCCTGTTCATCCATAAAGCCTTCTTCCTTACAATGCGGACACAGCGTACGCACCAGACGCTGCGCCAGCACACCTAGAATTGTGGCAGCTGTCAGGAATGGTTGCACACCTAGATCATGCAGACGGGTCAGACTCGACGGCGCATCGTTAGTATGTAGGGTTGAAAGCACAAGGTGACCGGTCAACGCGGCCTGAATCGCCATATTAGCCGTATCTTCATCACGAATCTCCCCGACCATGATTATGTCTGGATCCTGACGCATCAGCGCACGTACACCATCGGCAAACCCCAGATCAATCCCGGTATTCACCTGCATCTGGTTAAAGCTCGGCTCGAGCATTTCAATCGGGTCTTCAATGGTACAGACATTGACTTCTTCGGTCGCCAACTGTTTTAAAGTTGAATATAAGGTCGTGGTTTTACCGGAACCGGTCGGACCTGTAACCAGAATAATGCCGTGACTATGACTGGTCAGCTTGATCCAGTCATTTAAAAGATGCCCTTCAAAACCAAGCTGCTGAAAGCTGCGTACCAACACTTCCGGGTCAAAGATACGCATCACCAGCTTTTCACCAAAGGCAGTGGGCAAAGTTGATAAACGCAGTTCGGTTTCCTGCCCTTTAGGTGTACGGGTTTTCAGACGACCATCTTGTGGTTTTCGTTTTTCCGCCACATTCATCCGGCCGAGGATTTTAATACGTGAGATAACAGCCGTAAGCGTATTTGCTGGCATGTTATAAATCGTGTGCAGTACGCCATCAATTCGGAAACGGATCTTGCCAGTATCCTTACGCGGTTCCATGTGAATATCACTGGCACCCTGCTCAAAGGCAAACTGCAGTACCCAGTCTACCAGCTTGACAATATGCTGGTCATTGGCATCCGGATTCTGGGTATCACCGAGCTGCAATAAGGCCTCGACCCCTTTATTTTCCCGGTCATAAGCTGAGGAACGTTGCGAACCACTGACGGCACGACTGACCTGATAATATTCGACAATATAACGTTGTAATTGATCTGGACTGAGCAGTACCCGTTCGATTTTTCGTGGGCTGATATTCTGCTGCAGGCTGGCCATCCATTCAGTTTGATAGGGTTGATCTGTTGCAATCAGGACTTTATCCGGCTGAATTTCTACTGCTAGAATCCGGTTACGCTGGGCATATTCCTGCGACATCACCGAAGTTAAGGCCTGCACATCAGCTTTCAAAGGATCAATAATATAAAATGGCAAACCGGTTTTTTCTGCCAGCCATTGGCATAAACGGTTGAGTGTTAAAGTACTTTGGGGATGGGACTGGTCCACCAGATTAAAATTGGCGATCCACTGCAAAGGATGCCATTTCAGTTGTTCACGCTGACGATGCGTCGTCTGAATCAACATCCGGTCGCGTTCACTAATTTTTCCGTCTTTAAATAATTGTTCAAGACACCAGCCGGTGTCGATTTCGAAGTCAAATTTCATTGTTATAAGTCCCCAAACTTGCCTTCACTATATCAAGTTTTCTAGGACTTTTCGCATGCTCTATTACATCATCTGCCTGATTCTGCAACAGGCCAGCTTTCTTGGACCTTGAGAGCAATACTCTTTCCTTAATGAAGTAATCTATTTTCTCTTGTTCATTTTTTTGTTTGTCACTTATAGTTGAAATCATAAGAATAATACGAGATCAGATATGGATTTGAGTTCGCTTCTTACCACGGACAGTTCATTTCATGAACTGCTAACCATCCTGACTTCGGCATTGGGTTGTGGACTGTTAATTGGTCTGGAACGGGAACGCCACGAACAGCAGGAACAACAACCCAGCTTTGCCGGTTTACGTTCTTTTGCCATTTGTGCCCTGCTTGGTGCCTTATGCTTTCTGTTTGGCTCCGCAATTGGTCTGGCAGGTGCTCTGATTATTGGTGGTATGGTAATTTTTTCTATTCAGCATCAGTCCAATGATCCTGGGATTACCACCGAACTGGCCTTTGTTATGACTTACTTCATTGGCGCAATCTGTCTGTGGAATATTCCTTTAGCGGCAGGTTTGGCCATGCTCCTTACCGTGATCCTGCGGGCCAAACATTCCATGCATAGCATTGCCGGACAATGGATTACCGAAGCTGAATTCAGGGATGGTTTATTGTTACTGGCATTAGTTTTGATTGGCTTACCCCTAACGCCCGATACTCCACTCTGGGGCAAGGTCCTCAATCCTTATCTGATTTTAAAGCTGTTAACCCTGATTCTGGTGGTACAGGCACTAGCGCATATCGCCAAACGGCTACTCTCCACTAAAAATGCACTGATGCTGTCTTCGATAGCTTCCGGCTTTGTTTCCAGTACCGCGACCATTGCCCAGCTTGGGCTACAAGTACGTAAAGGTGAAATGGATGCTCGCACCAATGCCGGTGCTGCATTGATGTCCTGTATTTCCACCTTGGTCCTATTATTTATTGTGGTCGGTGGAGTGTCCTTGGCCTGGCTGAAAATTTTGTTATTACCTTCCTTTATTGCGATAGCAATTCTGGCGGGTTGTGCCTTTTTACTGATCCGTAAGGCCAAACCGCCTGAAAATAATAATAAAGAAGATAGCCAGATGTTTAGCTTGAAAGAAGCCATTATTATTGCGACCGCTCTCACTTTAATTCAGGCGGGGATTTATGGACTGGAACTCTGGCTTGGCGATGCAGGGTTACTCGCTGGTACATTGCTAGCTTCGCTTTTTGAGATCCATGCAGCCATGGCCAGTGTCGTGATACAGGGAGATCCATCCGATGTCCGGCTCATTCAAGCTTTATTAATTGGTTTAGCTGCACATGCCATAGCAAAATCGGTAAATGCAGGACTGACCGGTGGTTTGAAATATGTCCTGTACTTTGCACCGATCCAGATTCTGCATATGGCAGTTTTGATCGGGATTTTATGGTGGATGCTTTAGAAAAGAAATAATTTTTCATATAATAATCATCGACAAATCTTAATTTTGTCTAATTTCTTTATAAAAAATAAATCAAATAGAGTTATAAAAAATGAAATTTAAAACACTTTCTTTATCGCTATTTTCTGCTTTTTTATTGACTGCTTGTGGAGGTGGTGGAAGTAGCAGTGACTCTTCCAATAGTACAAATCCTCAAAATGGTTCAGCCAATACTGAAACAACAGAAAATAATACAGGTAATACAGGTAATACAGGTAATACAGGTAATACTAACCCAAATAATGAAAATAATACTGTTTCGAAATTTGCTAGTTATTACTATCCTGGTATTGGAATCCAAGCAGCCAAAGAAACGTTTACACTTATTGGAGAAAAACTGTATTCAGATCGCACACCAAATACATTACGGGCTCCACAAATCGCATATCACTATTTAACTAAAGATCATCATTACGATATTTCCAATGTCAAGACACAATATGGCTATGAAATTGGAACTCTCCAACGTCTAAATAATGAGTGGATTCAAAAGCCTTATTCATCTAAAAATCACAATCTATTAACTATTACACAAACTGTTAAGACAATTCCGCTCGATGGCAAACTATTAGCTGAATATATTGATAACGAATACTTTAAAGCCAAACAAAGTGATTATATGGCTTTATTTAAAGACGTTAAATTTGATAAAGGTGCAGAATGCATAATGGTCGAATCCGAAAATGCTTCTGAAGAATATGTGATGACGCCTTTTTACCATCTGAATGCTTACTCATCTGTAAAAGATTTTTACGGAGATAGACCAACAGTAGAAAAGAACTTTGCAGGATTCAAAGTTTATTTAAATGGAGATACCTTAGTCGAAGATGATGAATCCGCTCTAGTAGAAGCAGACGGTAAATTTTTCTATGCTGACTATTATAAAGCTGGTAAAAATTTTGATTGGTATGAAGCCAATCCACTTCTAGATCATGAATGCGATCTCTTTAATGAGCAAGCTCAGAAATCTATCGATACAGTACTAAGTGCAGTACTAAGTGGATTTAAATAATCAAGATTATAAAGGAGCCTTCTGGCTCCTTTGTTATAGCTCAATTTCTTCTATCAACACCGACGTGTCATTGACACTAAATTTGATATTAAAATCGGCAAAACGCATTCCATAAACCCGTTCCGGATCATCCTGATACGCGGGACGTGGATCAAGCGCAAGTACTTCCAAAAGTTCGCGAATGGTATGTTCCGACAGCTTGTTTTCTTGAATCAACTGATTTCTTTCCAGTTCTGCCTGTTCAGACCAGACCACATATTTGCGTACCGGTTCATCTTGCGCGTAGCCACTTTGCGCTTCAGGTACTGAGTCAGAATACTGGATATAAGGTTTAATATCGATAATCGGGGTGCCGTCTAGCAGGTCACTGCCCGTCACATACACTCGAACTGATTTACCGACTTTTTTAACTTCTTTCAGCTGCACCACAGACAGCCCGATTGGTGATGGCCGGTACATGCTACGGGTGGCAAAGACACCGATTTTCTTGTTGCCACCCAAACGTGGTGGACGGACTTGTGGGCGAAACTTACTGTTTTCCTGATGCTTATTGTCATGAAACTGCCACAGCAGCCATAAGTGACTGAACGCCTCAATCCCTTCAAAAGCCAACAGGTCATTGTACGGCCACTGCATTTCAATATAGGACTCGACATCCACTAAATTCGGCTGACGTGGGATGCCGAACTTTTCTTTATAGGGAGATTTCATTATACCAATTATGGGTATGGTTAATTCTTGCATAATCACTTTTTTTGATAAGCTCAATTAAATATATTCAGTTTATCGAGAATGAATTTGGTTTAGAATAGCAGCCTGTTCTAATTTGATAACTTATTGAGACCTTTAATGGCTGCTTTTAACGTCGAAAAGATTACTCACGTCCACCATTGGAATGACACTTTATTCTCTTTTAAAACGACTCGTGACCAAGCTCTGCGTTTTAAAAACGGTCAGTTTGTGATGATCGGTCTTGAAGTCAATGGTAAGCCGTTAATGCGTGCATATTCAATCGCAAGTGCAAACTACGAAGAAGAATTAGAGTTTTTCTCAATTAAAGTGCCAGATGGTCCGCTTACTTCTATCCTGCAAAAAGTAAAAGTCGGCGACGAAATCCTGGTTTCTAAAAAACCGACAGGTACACTGGTTCTTGATGACTTAAACCCAGGTAAAAACCTGTACCTGCTTTCTTCTGGTACTGGTCTTGCTCCTTTCCTGTCTGTGATCCGTGATCCAGAAACTTATGAACGTTTTGAAAAAATCATCGTGGTTCACGGTACCCGTTACATTTCAGAACTAGCGTATCAAGACCTGATCCTGAATGAAATTCCAAATCATGAATTCTTCGGCGAGTTAGGTGCAAAAGAAAAACTGATTTATTACCCAACAGTAACTCGTGAAGAGTTCCATACTCAAGGTCGTGTAACGACTGCAATTGAAACTGGTGCACTATTCGAGAAAATCGGTCTGCCACGTTTCAATCCTGAAACTGACCGTGCAATGCTGTGTGGTTCTCCTGCATTCCTGGACGATGTTGCTGCACTGCTGGATCAACACGGCCTGAAAGAATCTCCACGTATGGGTGTTCTGGGTGACTACGTAATTGAACGTGCATTCGTAGAAAAATAATCTGCAAAAATTCTTTTGCAATCCTAAAACGCATGCTTAAAGCATGCGTTTTTTATATACAATAAGTCTTAATTTAAAAGAATTAATCCAAGCTATTCTCTACTTAAAATTTCTTATAATTAGCGAACTTATGCAGTTACAATTGTTTAAAACAATAAAATAAATGATAAATATCAATACTCACATTATATTTTTTAGTCAAAAATTCATTCTTAAATGTTAGAATATGTAACTGTAATTGATTTCTCCTGAGGATTTATCCTCGCTAAAGACTTAGTTACATAAACTCTGTAAACTTTTAATTCGATCTGTTTTGATCCCATTCTCCTGTTTCACCGTTTATGCAACCAAGCCGTTTTTTATAGGCAAGGTATGAGCACTGAACAACCCTCCTCTATCGAGCGTACAGGGTCTAAAGTCTATCGATATTTTGTAGTCGTGCTGACTTTACTTGTTGCGCTGTACTTGATCATTCAAGGCGCTAAATTACTCAGCCTCGGTGGTACAAGTTATTATCTCATCGCAGGGATTGCCTATGTTGCAATCGCCATTTTCTATGCGATGAAAAAAGCCCTTGGTTTCTGGCTTTCTATTGTTACCTTTATTGCAACCATCATCTGGTCTATTGCTGAAGTTCAAGGTTTAAGCTTCTGGCAATATATCCCACGTCTGGTGGTTCCAACTATTCTGTTTGTCCTCAGCATGTGGGCAAGCAAAAACCTGCCAGCACTCGATGCTGCAAAAATCAAAGCTGCCAATCTTGTTGGCTTTGCCGGTTTCTTTGCCTGTGTCGCAGCCCTGATTGCTGCTTTCTTCCCACACGGCAAAATCCTCAATCCTGTTGATATCGTACAAGACCCTGCACTGGCTAAACCGAATGCAGAAAACCCGGACAACTGGGAATATTTTGGTCGTAATGGTAACGGTACCCGCTTTGCACCGTACACTGACATTACCCCTGAAAATGTCAAAGATCTGAAAGTTGCTTGGACTTATCACACTGGTCGTGATACATCTGCGGGTGTTGATGAAAATACACCAATTCAAATTGATAGTACTTTATATTCATGCACACCAACTAACATCATTTCAGCGATTGATGGTGACAGCGGTAAAGCACTTTGGAAATATGATCCGCATGCAAAAACTGCAGAGCATATTACCTGCCGTGGTGTTGGTTACTATGATGCAACTAAAGACAAATCTTTAACTGCAGCAGACCTTCAAGCACCTGGTATCAAAGCTTGTCCACAACGTATCCTGACTTCAACTGTTGATGGCCGTTTAATTGCCTTGAATGCCAAAACTGGTGCTTTATGTCCAGAATTTGGTGTGAATGGTCAGGTCGATGTTCTGCATGACATGGGTCCTACGGAACAAAGTAAACGTTACCACCCAACTTCTACTCCACTGATTGCAGGTCATGTCGCTGTATTAGGTGGCTGGGTACGCGATATCGTGCATGGCGAACCATCTGGTGTTGTCCGTGCTTATGACGTTCGTACTGGTAAATTAGCTTGGGCTTGGGATGTCGGCAATCCTGAACTTGTAGGTGAACCTAAAGATGGCAAAGGCTTTACTTTAGAAACACCAAACATGTGGACCATCCCGACTTATGACAAAGACCTGAATCTGGTTTACTTGCCTACAGGTAATGGTCCTCCTGACTACTGGGGTGGTGACCGTAACGCAGCCAAAGAAAAATTTGGTTCTGCAATTGTTGCGGTAAATGCCTTGACTGGTAAAACTGTTTGGACTTATCAAACTGTTCACCACGATGTCTGGGATTATGACTTGCCGTCACAACCTGTGCTTTATGACATGACTGATGATCATGGCAAAAAAGTTCCAGCATTGATTCAAACCACCAAAATGGGTCAAATCTTCGTTCTTGACCGCCGTACTGGTAAACCAGTCACTAAAGTTGAAGAACGTCCAGTCGACACCAACGGTGCTGAAGGTGAAAAACTTTCTCCCACCCAACCATTCTCTGTTGGCATGCCACAAATTGGTAATGCGACACTGACTGAACAGGATATGTGGGGCATCTCAACCTTTGACCAATTGGCTTGTCGTATCGACTTTAAAGACTCTGTCTACAACGGTCTATACACTGCACCGGGCGAAAAACCATATATCGAATGGCCTAGCCTGCTTGGTGGCTTCAACTGGGGCGGTATCTCCATTGATGAATCTACCGGCATGATGTACGTCAACGATATGCGTATGCCACTTCGTATGTCATTGGTACGTAAAGAAGATATGAGCAAATACCATATCTCAACTGACGAAGTTCCAGGATTCATGGGTACAGTACGTCCACAATTGGCTGGTCCTTATGCCGGTGTGAAAATCGACATCATGCAGTCTAAACTGGGTGTACCTTGTAACAAGCCACCGTTTGGTACCATGACTGCCATCGACTTGAAATCTAAAAAAGTTGTTTGGGAAGTCCCAATGGGTACAGCCAAAGAATTAGGTCCATTAGGTGTTAAAACCCATATGCCAATTCCTTTAGGTATGCCTACACTCGGTGGTCCAACTTCAACTGCGTCTGGTCTGGTGTTCTTCGCAGGTACTCAGGATTACTACCTCCGTGCGCTGGATTCAAAAACAGGTAAAGAAGTGTGGAAAGCTGAATTGCCTGTTGCTGCTGTCGCTGCACCACTCATTTATAAATCTCCAAAAACTGGCAAACAATATGTTGTCATTTCTGCAGGTGGTGCAAGCCACTCTAAAGATGTGGGTGACTATATCATTGCCTATGCTTTACCTGATCAAAAATAATTTTTGATAGATAAAGAAAAAACCGAAGCTTAGGCTTCGGTTTTTTTATATGCAGCATACCGAAAATCAATTAACGATTTACGCCTTCCTGATTTGCAGAACCAGAACAGCCTGCGCCACCACCAATCACAAAACCGCGTTCAGCTTTACATGAACCAATGACACGCCCATGAGAATCATAAGTGGTTACTGTAGAAGCGCAGCCAGTCAGTACTAATGTTGCTGCAAGTGCGATAAGTGCTGTAAGTTTCATTGTCTTTCCCCTCTAAAAATTCAGGATTAATTTAATTTGATTTGCGTTTGGCTTGGTGGTACGGGTAACAGCCCCGTCTTTTCATTCACAGTGTTGTAATTCACACCAATGGCATTACCGGAACCACCGCAAACTGCCGATGCAGTTGAAAGCAAGCCACGAGTAGCCTTACATGAACCAATCACCTGACCGGCTGCATCGTAAGTCACCACCATGGAGCTACACCCCGTCAGCAGCAGAATTGTTGAAATAGCAAATAGTTTTTTGAAGTTCATTGTTCCCCCTCAAAAACAATAAAAATTTAAATCGTCTAGTTATATGACTGTTTTAAGATTACGCGAGAGATTCTTCCTAAATTTACTTGATTTGTAAAGTTTTATTTTTCCACCAATTGAGACTAATGAGGCCATAAAAAAGCCACCCGAAGGTGTAATGCCAGTCAGTTAAGCAAATATTAGTAAAATGTAGTAAAAATGAGT
>NZ_JPQO01000040.1 GCF_000773685.1 Acinetobacter sp. HR7
ATTCTTACCGCCCCAAACGCCTTGTATACCTAGCTTCAGCATCAATCGAGCAACTGTACAACGTGCAATCACATAGCCTTCACGTTTCAGTTGTTGCCAGACCTTACGCACACCGTATCGACCTGAACTTTCTTTCCAAATTCGCTTAATCTCCTCAGCATGCTGCAAGTCATGTAAATCTCGTTTCGCTCGATGTTCTGGATTTACTGTGAGATCTAAAGTCCGGTAATAGGTTGAAGCAGCGATCGGTAAAATCCTACAAATCGCCTCAACACCATATCGATCTTTATTGTTAAGGATAAAATCCACCATTATTTGTGTGGGCGGTCGAGCTCCGCCTGGGCGAAAAAAGCGGCTGCTTTACGTAGAATTTCATTGGCACGTTTTAATTCTTTAATTTCACGTTCCATTTGCTTCATTTTTTCTTGGTCAGATACCTGTTGTACTTTGGCGGGATTTTGTTGATCTAAGTATTTTTGATACCAAACACGTAGTGTTTCAGGAGTACAGCCAATTTTAGGAGCAATTGCGGAAACTGCTGCCCAATTCGATGGATAATCTTTTTCAGATTCAATTAGTAATTGAACCGCTCTTTCTCTAATTTCGGGGGTATAGTTTGGTTTTTTCATCGGAATAGTCTCTCAGAATATTGACTCTCCGACAAACCCGGTACGGTTCAATTTAAATTGAGTAATAAGGCTGTTTTGGAAGCAGGAATATCAACACAAAAGCATTG
>NZ_JPQO01000041.1 GCF_000773685.1 Acinetobacter sp. HR7
AAGGTAGAGCAGGACTTGGAATAAGAGAATGGCAGTGTGTGGAGTTCGGTACATTCCACGATAGAGATATAAACTCAGCACTGAATATTCTTGCGCTCGGACATGGGCGTCTCGCAGGAGGAATCTCCGTCCTTTAGGTCGGAGAGGATGTCAAGCCTAATTTATGTAGCTAAGAAACCAGAATTATTTTTTATAAGAAATTTTATGACAAAAACTGCCATTAAAACCCGTGACCAATATCCATTTTTCCTGAGCATTCAGACCCGCTGGGCGGACAATGACTTATATGGACATGTCAATAATGTCACTTATTACAGCTATTTTGATACCGCAGCGAATGCCCTACTGATTCAACATGCTGGCTTTAATCCGCATACGGCACAACAGATTGGTCTGGTCGTCAACTCAAACTGCCAGTTTAATCAGGAGCTTTCTTATCCTGAAGTGATTGAAGTTGGTGTCAGTATTGCCAGAATGGGGACTTCCTCCTTGACCTATGACTTAGCGATTTTTAGGCAAGGTCAGAATCAGGCTGCTGCTCAGGGCAGTTTTGTACATGTCTTTGTCGATCGCCAGACACGAAAAAGCACCCCGATTCCAGATGAAATGCGGGATGCTTTATGTCCGTTCCTTAGTATAGCTTGCCAAGCCTAAACTTATTTCAGCTGGATATTTTTTAGCTCACCATCAAAGTTTTTAAGCAAGTCCTGAACAGCAGGCTCAGCATGCAATAATTCTTCAGCACGTTTAAAAGCACGTGCTTTGCGTTCATGCTGCAAGGTATACGGCGTCAGTTCATTCACGTCTTCAAATTTGACTTTGAAATGGGTATTCGGCCATTGCTGCTGAATCGCCTGTTCAAGTACATGCTGCAACTGAGTCAGTAGTGGCTGATACTGTTCCGGAATATGGAAGACCGATTCGCCATCAATTTGGCCGGTCATGATGCCGTACTGAGCCAGTTCCTGTACTGCTGGTGATAGCTGGCTGTTACGGAACCAGAATTCCCATTTCTCTACTGTCCACTCACCCTGCATGTCCTGTACTGGAATCTGCAAAATATCCTGCGGCATCAGGTTACGATCTGTGGATTGATCAATATTTGCTGTTTGAGATTGCACAGTGGCAGCCTGAACCACAGCTCCTGGCTGGGTTTCAACTGTTGTATTTTCAACAGATTCTTGCTCAGTCGCTGATTCAGACAAGCTAAACTCGGGTTCAGGCTGTGCTACTGCAGGTACTGAATTCTGCTCTTCAGGCAGATATTCTTCTAACAGGAAATCATCACTGCTAGCTTCAGTAGTTGCCGCAGGCTCTACCGGCACATCATCAAAACCAAACAAGCCATCTTCTACACTTGGATCAAACACGATCTGATCTGAGACAGGCTGTTCTACAGGTGCCGATTCAGACTGTGCTACTGGTGCTGCAGTTGAATCTGGTTGTTCTTCATCCAGAAAATCATCAGAAGAGGGTTCGGACGGTGCAGATGCCGGACTGTAATCCGATTCATCTTCATAGCCATCATCTAGCGGAAATTCTTCTACAACAGCTGATTGTGGTGTTGGCGTAGGTTTCTGCTGTGGCACAACATTGGATTGTGGCGCTGTATTTTGCTGCGGAATGACTTGCGGTGCTGCTTGCTGAACCTGCACCGTACTAACTGGGATCTCATTCGGCTGCAATGGACGGAATGCCAGCAGACGCAGCACAGTCATTTCAAAGCCCTGCTCCTGCGTAACTGCCATTTGCAGATCAGCACGCCCCTTACAGGCAATCTGGTAATACAGCTGCAGATCTTGTGGTGAAATTAATCCAGACAACTGCATGATTTTCTGGTTAATCTCAGCACTATATTTCAAGCTTAAATCTGGCAGGTACTGTAACAGTGCCAGCTCATGCAAAGTCGAGATCAGCTGATCCAGTACTAGTGAAACATCCAGTGCTTGCTGACGGAACTGCAGCAACAGTTCACTGACACGGGCTTTCTGGTTCTGGTGAATAGCCAGAATCAGGTCATAGATAATGGTCCGGTCAATCAGACCGAGCATATCCTTGACATCTTGATGCTGGATTGCACCCTGACCATAGGCAATCGCCTGATCAGTCAGAGACAAGGCATCACGCAAAGAACCTTGAGCAGATTCGGCAATTTGCCAGATAGCATCTTGATCAGCCTGAATACTTTCTTTTTGCAGGATATTGGTCAGATGTTCGGTAATTTCATCAACCGCCAGCGGACGCAAGGTAAATTGCAGACAGCGAGAAATCACGGTAATTGGCAGCTTTTGCGGATCGGTCGTGGCAAACAGGAACTTCACATGTTCAGGCGGTTCTTCCAGTGTCTTGAGCAAGGCATTGAAAGAGTGCGTAGAAAGCATATGCACTTCGTCAATCAGGTAAACCTTGAAGCGTCCTTGGGTGGGTGCATACGGAACATTATCTAAAAGTTCACGTGTATCTTCCACCTTGGTACGTGATGCCGCATCGATCTCAATCAGGTCAATAAAACGGCCTTCATTCACCGCAGTACAGGTTGCACAGACTTCACATGGGGTCGAAGTGACACCGGTTTCACAGTTCAGACATTTGGCAAGAATACGTGCAATGGTCGTTTTACCCACACCGCGCGTGCCCGTAAACAGATAGGCGTGGTGCAGACGGCCACGTTCCAATGCGCTGGTTAAGGCACGAGAAACATGGTTTTGACCCACCAATTCATTAAAATTACGAGGACGATATTTTCGCGCAAGTACCTGATACATGTATGCTCCTTTTTACAGGTCTAAGCATACTGTTTTTTTGATAAATAGTGAATGAAATAGTTAGTTTAGAAGATTTTATTCAATCTTATCAATTTGATTTAATTCAACTATCTTAAAGCTATTCGTTCCATTTTTATGCCTTTCAATGAGAATAGCATTTGTTTTTCCTAATTCTAAAAGTTGATAGTTCGCATTTTGTTTATTAGCTACTGAAAAACTCACTTTTGGTAATTTATCAATCTCCATATATTTTAGCTCCCCCACAATGAGAGCTCCTGTAAATAGAGCAACCAGTAGAACACCAATTTTATCCCTTTAGCCGTAA
>NZ_JPQO01000042.1 GCF_000773685.1 Acinetobacter sp. HR7
TAACTGACTGGCATTACTGTTCAACAGAGCTTTTTTATTTTCGGTTTTCTGCCATTTAGAAATCGTCATCCTCAGATGGATCACGATGTAAAGCATCATGAATCGCTTCGACCAGCTGCTGCGCGATTTCCTGCTTGGATGCTTTTTCCAGCTCGCGTTTTTCCATCTGGTAGGATTCAGCAAAGAATACGGTCATGGCATTTTCATCGGATGCAAAACCAATATCCTGACGAGATACATCGTTGCAGGCAATCATATCCAGCTTTTTCGCCACCAACTTGCCGGCTGCATATTCTTCAATATTACGGGTTTCTGCGGCAAAACCGACCATAAACGGACGTTTTTCCTGCTGGGCAATAGTTGCGACAATATCCGGGTTTTTGATTAGTGCCACGTTCAGCTCATCACCAGCTTTCTTGATTTTATGCTCAGCCACCTGTGCCACGCGGTAATCCGCCACCGCAGCTGTGGCGATAAAGATATCGCAGCCCTGTTCCAGCATGTGCATGCTTTCATCCAGCATTTTGACTGCTGAGGTCACATTCTTACGCTTCACACCATTTGGTGTATCCAGACTCACCGGTCCCGCGATCAGCGTTACATCTGCCCCTGCAGCATAACAGGCAGCAGCCAAAGCAAAGCCCATTTTCCCGGTACTGTGATTGGAAATATAACGTACCGGATCAATCGCTTCACGGGTTGGACCCGCAGTAATGGTGACGCGTTTTCCAGCGAGCAAACCAAATTTTTCAGCAATCGCACGCTGTGCCTTATGAAAATATTCCGTCACCTGACGTGCCAGTTCTTCCGGTTCCGGCATACGTCCCAGGCCAACATCACCACAAGCCTGTGAACCGACATCCGGCATGATTACATGCACGCCATCTTCAATCAGGGTTGCCAGATTACGCTGGGTCGGTTTGGCTGCCCACATCTGCTGGTTCATTGCCGGAGCCACCCAGACCGGCGCCTTGGTCGCCAAATACAAAGTGCTTAACAGATCATCCGCCAAGCCAGCCGCGAATTTTGCCAAAGTGTCACAACTGGCTGGTGCGACGAGTACCAGATCGGCCCAGCGTGCCAGCTCAATATGCCCCATGCCTGCTTCAGCTTCAGGATCAAGTAATTCTGTGTGTACCGGGTTACCAGATAAAGCCTGAAAAGTCAGCGGCGTAATAAAGGCCTGTGCGCCTTCAGTCATCACCACGCGGACATTAAATCCGGCATCCTTTAAACGGCGGACCAGAATTGCACTTTTATAAGCCGCAATGCCGCCCGTCACGGCTAAAATGATATTTTTATGAGGAATTACACTTACGTCAAAGCTCACAAACAGGCTACCTTTCTGTTGCAGTGGCGCTCACAATAGCATTAAATAAAGTCATACCCAAGAGAACCACTGAGCAGAAAAACGATAATTAATAATAAATAAGTCTAATAATCATGAATTTTTCAATTAAACACTGGCCAGAACAGGAACGGCCGCGCGAACGTTTACTTTTATCCGGCCCACAAAGTCTGTCTGATGCTGAACTGCTGGCGATTTTTCTACGTTCCGGTTCACAGCAGCATTCTGCCGTAGAACTGGCCCGCCTGCTCATTCAGCATTTTGGGCATCTCAGTACCTTGCTAGATGCTTCTTTACAGGAAATGAGCCAGTTTCATGGCATGGGTGTCAGTAAATTCACCCAGCTAATGGCCGTTAAGGAACTGGGACGGCGTTATATTGCCGAGCATCTTCGCCATGAAGCACTGGAACTGGATAACTCTCGCAAGCTGATGGACTATTTACGCTTTGAGTTACTCGGTGAATCTCAGGAAGTTTTTGCCGTACTCTGTCTGGATGCAGGATTAAGAAAAATCAGCTTTAAAAAAATGTTTTATGGTTCACTGAATGCCTGTGAGATTTCCATAAATCAACTATTACGGCATAGCATCTTGCAGCAGGCCACCTCGATTGTGATTGCCCATAATCACCCGCTAGGACAGCCACGACCTTCGCCAGCTGATTTGGAGCTGACCCGACAGATTTCCAGGGCCTGTCAGCTGGTCGAAATTAGATTAATTGACCACTGTATTATTGCCCGGGAAGGCAGTTTTTCCTTTGCTGAGCAGCAACTCATCAATACAGTGAATGCCTGAAGAATACAGCTTGACAAAGCTTAACTAAGTCATGAAGATCATGAAAAAAATTGTGATGATTCCAATAAATGATCGTACGTGACCAACCCAGTATCTTTAAAGTGCTATTTTCGTGGCGGGGAACGATTTTGCCGAAGGTGCTGCCACCTCTTGGCGTGGTCATGCTGATCTCCGCGATTGTCGGCGGACTCTCCTATGTCAACCTATTGCATCCACCACAATTACCACTGGTAGGTTTTACCCTGATCGGGGTCGTTCTGTCGATTTTCCTCGGTTTTAAAAACTCTGCAGCTTATGACCGCTGGTGGGAAGCGCGTAAACTTTGGGGGATTTTGATTGCCAATTCACGTCACTTTGACCGTGACTGCCGAATGCTGACCCAGGCACGCCGTGAACGGGTAATTCAGCATGTGATCTTGTTTGCCAATGTCCTGCGTGATCGTTTACGTCATCAAACCGCTAATCCGACCGAACTGGTGCAGACCAGTGGCATGAGCCAGCAAGCCTTACAGCAACTGTATCAGCAGGCCAATGCGCCGCAATACACACTCAGCCTGATTCAGTGGGAATTAATGCAGGCACTGAAAGAAGGTGAAATCTCGGACATCATTTATACCCAGATGAATCATCATGTGACTGAACTGAGTATCGTACAAACGGGTTGTGACCGGATTGCCACTACGCCACTACCATTTGCTTATTCAGTCCTGCTGAACCGGACTGTGTATTTCTTCTGTTTTATGTTGCCATTCAGTCTGGGTTCAACGCTTGGTGTCGCCACACCGTTACTGGTCGGAATTCTGGCTTATACTTTCTTGGGTCTGGATGCTCTAAGTTCGGAAATTGAAGAGCCTTTTGGTACGCAAAGCAATGACTTACCGCTGGATTCAATGGTAAGGACGATTGAAATTGAACTGCTGGGTACTTTGGGTAAACCGACACCACCACCTATTCAGGCGCATGATCATAATTTATTATAATTTCAGTGTGATTCACCTAAATGCATCGATCGCATTCAGGTCACTCATCCAATTAAATACTTATAAAAATTAAAATACGATGAATATAAAAAAGCAGATTTTTGCATATGCTCCCCAGCCGATTATTCACCCTTGGAAAGCACTTGCATTCATTTTAATGTGCAGTGTATTGGTGTTTATGATTGGCTCACTCTTAGCATGGCAAGGGATTCTATTCCAGTCGTTTGAAACGTCTTGGCGTTATCTGCTGGTGAGCAGCCCTTTTCTGGTCATCGCGCTTTTTGGAGATAAGGCTCAACGGCTAAAGTTTCCTGTTTTGCTGCAAAAATATCTGATTGATCCTAAATTGGCTATGGATTTAAAAGAACAGGCTTTGCGTAGCTCGGATGCGATCATTCTGGATTATCGCCATATACGTGCGCATTGGTGGCAAGGCAAGCAGCAACAACTGTTGCTCAAGCTGCATGAACATGAAGATGCGAAATGGTTTAATATCGATTTAAACCAGGTCTTTAACAATACCGTCTTTCTCACTAGTCTTCATGTGAAACTGAATCAGGCCATTATCGGGCAACATATCTGGGTTCATTATTTGGCACGTTCACGCACGATCGTGCAATTGTACGCTCAAGATCATTTTGATGATTTTCATCAAATGAAAGACTACTTTTCAATGCCTTATACAGGCCATCTAGTTTTTCACCAGATTCCAACTCAGCTGATGCTGGATATACCCTACTTGTCAGAAATTCAGGCAATTCGTGAACAGGATCAAAAAGGTTATCTCCTGAAACTAAAAACCAGTTATGGCAAGACTTACAGCATTTCATCCTTGGCCCGTCACTTTGACAAACTGGAATTAGCCCTTTCAGGTTTGATTGATTTTATCGCCTATCGGAATTTCAAACAGCATCCGGAAATTCAACAAGCACGAATTTCCAAACAGCATCCAAAACGCATACCACGATTACTGTTAGGTTTGACGATTTTCGGTACCTTGGTAGCAGCCATCTTGTTCCAAGATTGGATATTTTTCTATCTTGGCTTCGTATTAATCTATCTGTTGATACGAAATATTCGGCACTATAAAACTTCACCCTTTATTGAGGATGCAGATCTGCATTCTATTTAAAACTCTCCCAAATACCGACCTGCCCTTCTTTTAAACTGGGAATATTGCCGAGCTTGATCCACGGCATATTTTCACCATGAAAATCACTGCCGACCGAAACTTTTAATCCATGCTCAGCAATCATGCGATCCACCATCTGTCGTGTAGACAGAGGATCAATCGCAGGCGGAAGTTCAACGGCATCGCCTCCAAACTTGGCAAAGATTTCGATCAGGTAACGGATATTTGTCGCAGACAGGTCATAGCGAGTCGGATGTGCCAGCACCGCATAACCACCACTGGCATGAATCACCTGAATGGTTTCTTCCAGCCCCAAACCATCAAACTTTACATAGGCCTTTTTGCCTTCCTTGATGTATTTATCAAAAGCCTGCTGTGGCCGGCTCACAATGCCTTTCTCCACCAAAGTTTTAGCAATATGGGTTCGGGTGACGCGATCTGGAATATTATCAACTTTAGCAACCACATCCGTATAAATATCCTGTCCCACTAATGGAATCAACAGGTCGCAGATCTTTTTGGAACGTTCGGCACGAATGCGTTTCTGTTCTTGTAATACTTTTTGTAACGGCTCAGGATTCTGCATATCCAGCGCTACGATATGTACACCATAATTTTTCTTGGTGGCTGGACGTGACCACTGGCTGGAAATTTCCACCCCGGAAATGATCTTAATCGCATGATCTTTCGCAGCATTACGTGCCAGTTCCAGCCCGTCCATGGTGTCATGGTCAGTCAATGCCAGCGTATGGATAAAGCAGGCTGCCGCTGCCTCTACCAACTGCTGTGGACTCAAGGTTCCATCAGAAATATTGCTGTGTGTATGTAAATCTACGCCGTGCATCTCTATACTATGACATTTATTTGATCAGATTTAGATACTCTAACATGAAAGCACTTTTAGACTTTGTGCCACTCATTATTTTCTTTTATTTATATAAGACAGTAGATCCGAAAGACACCCACCACCCACTGCTCGAACTGATCGGCTCTGGTGGGGGTGTCGACAATAATAATATTCTGGTGGCAACCACAGGTCTGATCATTTCCATGTTAGTGGTGTATGGTGCACTATTTGTGTTTCAGAAATTCCGTCTGGACAAGCAGCAATGGTTGGTACTGTTCATGACCGTGATTTTCGGTGGCATTACTCTGATGCTCAGCGATGATTTCTATATCCGTCTGAAAGCAGTCTTGCTGAATCTGGTTTTTGCTGGTGTGTTCCTGCTATCCCCGTGGTTTAGTAAAGATAAAAAGCCACTGATTCAGCGCCTGTTTGGCCCGGTCTTTAATTTAACCGGACAGGGCTGGATCAAACTCAACTATGCCTGGGCAGCGATGTTTGCCTTTATGTCGTTCCTGCACTGCTTCTTCGCCTATATCTTTATGAATGGAAAATATTGGGGCGAATTTACTGCATTCGGTGACATGATCGTGATGTTTTCCTTTATCATTGTGCAGTTCATTGTATTGCGCAAATACTTCAAATCTGCCGAATAATATCTCACTTCAATATCGAGAACTGTCATGCCATTATTTGTTGTTACCTGCACCGACCAGGAAGGTACAGTAGAAAAACGTCTTGCTATCCGTCCACAACATCTGGAACGTCTGCAAAAGTTAGATGATGAAGGTCGTCTGATTGTTGCGGGCGCGATGCCTAAAGAACCGGGTAATCCTCAGGCGGGTTTTTATGGCAGTACCATTATTGTCGACTTTGACAGCCGTGAAGCACTGGATGAATGGTTGAAGGAAGAACCATTCCTGAAAGAAGGCGTTTATTCACATATTGACGTTAAACCATTTAACAAAGCATTCCCTCAAGGATAAGGTTTATGCACGCTGTAATTGCCAGTTTAATCGGTCTATCCCTTGCCTGCACAACTGCTTGGGCAGTTGAAGTAACACCGGCAGCTCCTGCGGCTGCACCAGCGCAACATACGACAGCAACTGTGCAAGCTGCGGTAGCGAATACACCGCCTCAAACCCTGCCGGCCAATCAGCCCGGCATCAAACCGGTTGCTGCCTCAGCCAATGCGCTGGTGCAGGATCCGGCAGCCAAACCACTGACTGCTGAACAAATTGCCAAAAATAAAGCCCAGCAAGATGCCAAAGTCAAAGCGCTGGTCAAAGACCAGGCGACTCGTCTGCAACAACTGGAAAAAGCCAATCTGGAAGCGCTGGCACAAAACCAGGAACTGCAACTGAAAAACGATAATCTCGGGGTTCAGGTACAGGTCCTGCAAAGTGAACGCAGTGCCCAGATGTTCCTCTACGGCGCTGCAACACTAGCCGTTGGCGTGCTGCTGGGCTTCCTGATCGCAAGCTATGTTTATACCAAGCGTCGCCGTCAGTGGTAAGCTATTCCCTTTGCTGATGTATTGAAGGTTCCTGTTTTGTCACACGCAATTCAAACTGCCGATCTGGATTGGCAGCTGGTGGATGGCATTGATGTGCCAGTTTCCAAACAGTTCGGTGATGTTTATTTTTCCAAGGACAATGGCCTGCTAGAAACACGCCATGTGTTTTTAAATGGTAATGATCTCAGCACCCGACTTGCGGAACTAAAACCTTTTGAATATTTCTGTGTCGGTGAAACAGGCTTCGGTACCGGACTCAATATTCTTGCCTTATGGCAACTCTGGCAGCAGGTACGTCCTGATAACCACAGCCGCTTGCATGCTATTTCCGTCGAGAAATTCCCGCTTTCCAAAGCTGATCTAATCCGTGCCCTCAATGCCTGGCCAGAACTGAAACCGCTGGCCGATCAGCTAATTTACCAATACCCTCTGCCAATTGCTGGCTGTCACCGCCTCAGTTTCCCAGAAGAACGTTTTTCTCTGGATCTCTGGCTCGGTGATGCACACGACGTGTTTCCACGCATGGAAAAAACCACAGCAGTCAATGCCTGGTTTCTGGATGGTTTTGCGCCTTCCTGCAACCCTGATATGTGGGAAGAAAATGCCCTGAACAATATCGTACGCCTGTCAGATTACGGCACGACTTTCTCTTCTTTTAGTGTCGCTGGTGTATTAAAACGTGGCCTGAGAAATCATGGAATTTCCATTTCACGTCCGCGTGGTTTTGGTCATAAACGGGAAATGCTCAAAGCGATCTGGAATCTGCCTGAATCTGAAGATACATCAGAAACTCCAGAAGACACCGCTCAAAAAAAAAATTCACTCAATAGCGAGCTGAAGTATCAGGCTCGCCAGATTGCTATCATTGGCGCTGGAATTGCCGGTTTAAGTTCAGCTTGGGCCTTTGCCAACCGTGGACATCAGGTTACTATTTTTGAACGCAAAGCACCGCTGTCTGGTGGTTCTGGTAATCCATTAGCTTTACTGAATCCAAAGTTAGCTCCGATTGAGCAAAGTGCCGAGCATATGATGACTCAGGCCTGGCAATATGCGCTGAATCACTATGTCCGCTTTAAAGCGTTTCGACCGTTTCAGGTGCATCAACTGGCAATAAAGAAACCAGAAGATTTATTGGCGCTTGCCGATGAATATCCTGCTGGTATTTTAGAAACCCCTGCTCAGGATCAGCAGCCTGATACTGAATACCCTGCTCTGGCTTTAAAGCAGTCAGGTGGTGTCTATCCTCATCAGCTACGTGATGAAATCCTGCAGCATCCGAATATTCAATATTTACAGGCAGAAATTAGCCGGATTGAAGCTGAGCCACGTCTAGAACCGTTTGCTGATGATCAATCTTTAGGACAGTTTGACCATGTCATCGTCTGCACCGCCCTGAATACACCACAACTGATTGAAGGTCTTCCTGACCTCAAGCCAATTCGTGGTCAGGTCAGCTGGGTAGAAAATAATGGACAATCACTCGATCCAAATATTGCCTATAGCTACGGTGGTTACTGTATCCAGTTGGATGACAAGCATTTGCTGCTAGGTGCTTCTTTCTGTGTCAATCGCGATGATACTGAAGTACTGAAAGAAGACCATGAACATAACCGCGAGCTGATCCATTCGGTTTTCCCCGAATATACCCAAACTTTGGCAGAGATCAGTGAATGGCACGGTCGTGCTTCAGTCCGAGCACAAAGCCGGGATTATTTCCCTCTGCTCGGCAAGCTAAAACAGGATAAGGAAATCTATAGCCTGGCAGGCTTGGGTTCCAAAGGCTTCCTGTTTGCACCATTATGCAGTGAAATTTTAGCAGCGCAAATTTTGGGAGAAGCCTGCCCGGCGTCAATCAATATGATCAAAAAGCTGGATGTACGACGCTTTGAAAAGAAAGTAAAAGCGAAGAAGCCATATTTTAAACCAAAAAGTTAAAGCTCCTCCCTTTGAAAAAGGGAGGTTGGGAGGGATTTATACAAAGAATTTAATCCCCCCTCTTGTGCCATATATGGCTCACCTTTTTCAAAAGAGGGAACTAGGAACTTTGAAGAAATAAAGACAACAAAAAAGCGCCCTTAGGCGCTTTTTCACTGAAAGGATGTTAGGCACCCTGTTCCAGTGGCATACCGGCATCACGGGCAGCACGTGTACCACCCATCAGGATGACGTATTCACGTGAGCTGTCAAAACCTTCCAGTTTTTCCGCAGCACGAGGGGCTTTACTGCCACCACCACACAGAATATAAATTGGCTGATCCGCGGACACTTGAGTCAGGCTTTCCTCTGAAAGGTTATTGATCGGCTGGTTCACCGCTCCTTTCAGATGTGCTTCTGCATAAGCACTAGAATCTCGAACATCCCAGATCACTGCACCTTCTGGGAACTCAAATGTTGTAATTTCTTGTTTACGGATCATTGCGCACTCCTTTGATGTAAACAACACTTGGCAAATGAAGAAAACATCCCTAGCATCTCAGATATTCTTTCCATTTGTAAAGGTCTAAACTATGCCTTCTTTCGATATTGTTTCTGAATTAGAAATTTTTGAAGTAAATCATGCTGTTCAAAATACGCAAAAAGAAATTGCGACCCGTTTTGACTTCCGTGGTCAGGATGTCTCTATCGAACTGAATGAAAAAGCAAAAGAGATCAAAATCAAAACAGAAAGCGATTTCCAGTGCGATCAGGTCTATAGCATGCTGGAAAATCACTTCTACAAACGTAAAGTAGATGTGCAAGCGCTGGATCCACAAAAAGCAACTGCCTCAGGTAAAAACTTTGTTCAGGTGATCAAACTGAAAGATGGTCTTGACTCTGATACTGCGAAAAAAATTAATAAAGCCATTAAAGAAAGTGGCATTAAAGTGCAGTCTTCTATCCAGGGCGACAAGATTCGTGTGACTGACAAGAAACGTGACACCTTGCAACAGGTGATGGCGTTCCTGAAAGAACAGCAATTTGGTTTGCCTTTACAGTTCAATAACTTTAAAGACTAAGGATTAGTCCTATTCGGGTAGATTTACCATGACAAAAAGCAACCGACTTTCCAAACTGGTTAAAGCAACTGCACGACTTCCACAAGGCATTCGTACTGCGCTGCTGAGTAAAACCTTTGGCCGGATTGTACCCATGGTGGGTTCTGCCCGAATCCGCTATGAACAGGTCAGCCATGATCAGGTAATCGTCAGTATGGCGAATCATAAAGCTATACAGAACCATATTGGTCAGGTTCATGCTTGTGCCATGGCATTACTGGCTGAAACAGCCACCGGCTTTGTCACTGCGATGAATGTGCCGGATTCAGCGATTGTGCTGATTAAAAGCATTAAAATTGACTATAAGCGTCCAACGAAAGGGGCCATGCGAGCAGTGGCTACGCTGACACCTGAACAGCAGCAACTGATGCAAAATAGAGAAAAAGGTGAAACTTTGGTTCAAGTATCGGTAACAGATGAATCTGGCGAAGAACCGATTCAATGTGAAATGCTCTGGGCCTGGATTACCAAGTCTCAACTGAGCAATAAAACCAAAGCTTAATTAAATTGGCTCTAGACTAGCAAAATG
>NZ_JPQO01000043.1 GCF_000773685.1 Acinetobacter sp. HR7
CGTTTGATGGTACTACCCCCGTCCCGTTTGATGGTACTACCCCCGTCCCGTTTGATGGTACTACCTTTTAATGGTACTAGTCCCGTTTCACGGTACTGGTCAGGGGTGAAAAAATACTCGTTCAAATAACCTGTTTTTCTCTCAACCTTGATCAGACCAAGTTCTTCCAGATCACGTATACAGGTCATCACTGTGTCGCGTTTTTTAATCCCACAGTATTTCTGAAATTGGGTAATAGCAATTTGGTGTGATGCACGATCAAACCCCAAGGTTTGGCGCATAATAAACATTAAGCACTTAAACGCCTTATCGCTTAATAGGGCCATGAGTTGGCCATCAATCAAGAAATTAGGCATCTTGGTGTAGCGCTCTTCTTTATTCGACATAGCTTTGCGCTCATTCTTTGGAAAATGAACTACTTGCCCTTGAGGTTTCAGTTGTTCATGTGCTAAATTTGATTTCATGTTCATACCCCTAAGTTATGGACTCTCTAAAGCCTGACCTTGCCTGTCAGGCTTTTTCCATTTGCAAAGCTGATAAATATTTGGCGCACTGGCCTTTCATGGCTTTACGCAATGACTGGATATTGTGCTCGATCTCTTCCAGAATTCGATCTGTTTCATCCATTTCAGCTGGAGTCACCACCCCATCCTCTAAAGCATTCAGGACCTGCTTGTTTGCTTCACCATTACTGATGTTCATACCCAGCAATGACTCAAGCACAGTTAGTTCATGCCCTTTACCTTCAGCATCTGCTACTGGGATCAGCATCAAACCCAATTGGTGCGCCCATACCTTTAAAACTGCAGGATTCTGCGTATAGGTCAGCATGACTTCGAATGCTTTAAGGCTTGGTAGATGCTGGTCCATATTTGGATTGGCATAGTTCAGCGCCGTCTTGTGTGATACGCCTAGAACATCCGCAATTTCCTTTGGTGTAATCCCCTGGGAAAGGTGGATCATCTTGTGCAAGGCGGTTTTAGTTTCCTTCGATATATCCATGTGAATTCCTGTTTTTATTCACGTTTATTTCAAATAGTTGCTGGCTGATAATGGGTTTAAGCAGATAGAGATAAGGCCTGATTTCGGATGTATTCAAAATCTGCCTCTGGACACAGCGAATCGCACTTAACCTGCCCTCCGCTTTCTTTATCAATTTTGATTGCAAGTGAAGCGCTACATTTGCTGTTGCCATACATGATTTGATTCAAGTAACCAAGCGAGGTCTTACAACGTTTTGCAAATGCCTTTCTTTCATTTGGGGCTAGTTGACTTAGATAGTTTTTTAAGTCGACTGTTTGAGCAGAAGACATTTTCAATCTCCTATTTAGATTATTTAGTAAATACTAATTTCCATCACTCAACAAGTCAACGAATATTTAGTATTTACGAATTTACTTTTTACTAAAAACTATATGAAATATTGAAATGGATATAATTTCTTTAAGACGCGCCAATCTGCGCCAGGCTATTGATGCCAAACTAAAATCTGAAGGGTTTTCTTCGGATGCTGCGTTTTGTGAGCATTACGATCTAAACCCAAGCCACATATCTCAACTTGTGAAAGGTCATGGGAGTTTTGGTGAACGCGCAGCTCGTAATCTCGAGAAAAAGGTAGGATGGGAACCAGGCTTTCTTGATAGAGAAGAATTATTAGATGAAAGCAAAACTCAATCAGACTCAAATACCTCTACCTCTCCCACACTTGATAACAACATCGATTTATCTCAAAAAATAAGCTTGGAAGGACGACCTGTGCCTGTTATCTCCTGGGTTCAAGCTGGTGCCTGGACTGGAATTGATTGCGTACCAGAGGGAACCGAGTTTGAAGAATGGCTGCCACCAAATAAAGACTGTGGTCCTAGGGGCTATGCTTTGGTGGTTAAAGGCTTATCCATGTTTCCGAAATTTGAGCCGGAAGACAGGATATATGTGAACCCGGATATTCAAACTTTTGATTTGCAGACAGACGATCTGGTTATTGTTTCTTGTGCAGGTGATTCAGAAGCGACTTTTAAAAAGCTGATCATTGAAGGTGGTAACAAATATCTGCAGCCACTTAACCCCGACTGGCCTGAACAGATTATTAGGCTATCTGAAGACTGCCGTCTGGTGGGGAAAGTCGTTGGGTTGTATAGGAAGATTTAGGGGGGCTATAGAGGGTCTCTTAACCTGCAAGTTGGAGGGTGAAGTAGGTGGGGCTAATTTACTGTAGATCGTAAGCTCAAAAGAAGATTTTAGAAGTTTTAAGGGGTATTGTTTTGCAAAAATTAAGCAGAACTTTTAATGTTCCGGATCAAAGACTAAAAGAATTCTTGGAACAAAAAAAATTTGTATATGAAGGTGTTGAAATGGCACAGCACCCAACGGTGACAAATAAAAATATATGGAGAACTAATCTTGTATATAATGAAGATGGTGAAACCATTCAGGGTGGCTCTCTTTTATTCTTAAGTACTAGAGCAGTTCATTATGAATATCACTCATTTGCTTTGATTCTCAACCATAAAAACCACCAAAATATTGCAGCGCAGCTTGAAGTTCAACCTATCGAAGAACGTAGCCATGTAGAGGAAGGGTTAACTTGTTATGGTCCTCATTATGTAGCATTAAATGTAACATGTGAGGCTAGAGAAACATCGCCTGGTTGGAACTGGTTCAATTGGCTCAATGATTTCAATACCAGAACTAATTTACAAATATTCGGGAATCATATTCCCCCATTCAATGGAGAGCTAGACTTATGAATAATTTGCTAACTTCCATTTTTAATAAACATGGCAATCAATCTTATTGGGCTACTGAGGATACTTTGTGTGTAAGCACTCCTCATATTTTTACTGGTGGTCGACCATCTATTTATTTTATTAGCCAGAAACCAAGCGGTTTAATAAAAATAGAGGATTTTGGGCTTAATTTTAATTACTTTGCACAATCTTTACCAAACCCAGAGAATGCAGAAAAAACAATGCAACGGTTAGTTAAAAGATTAAATAATAATGTGCAATTTGATAATCAAGGTCTAGTCCTAGAAACTCACCCAGAAGATGTTGATTTAGCTATAGGCCGTTATTTAGATGTACTATCTCATTTAACTACTTATTCACCAAAAACCACAAACCATCAAGAATTAAGAGAAATGCTTGATGCAATATATGATTTTTTATTTCTTAAATTCGGAGATAATTTAATTTTAAAACCAAAAGTGATGGGGCATTCAGGTACTGAACATCATTTTAATTTTCAAGCTGGTAATAAATTTGTTGATTATGCAAAACCTAAAGCAGAAAAAACAGGTATTTTATTAAGGAAGATTATTGATGTAACTAACTTAAATGAAGAAGCAAAAATTCAAATTGTGCTAGAAGATCGGGAAAATAAAGAAGCTTTTAAAAAGGAAAGTGAGATTTTAGCTAGTGTTGCTAGTATCATGCCAGCCAGTACTCTACTTTCGACTCGAGCTCTTTTATCTTAATACTCCATCCCTAATTCCAACCCACCCAAGCGGTGGGTTTTCTTTTATGTAGGTAAATGTAATCCACCCTTCAAATGTCAGTTTTGAACGAATAGTATAAATTTGGATATATTCACTTCAAAAGGTTTGTTTAATGAAATACTTACTTGGCGCAATATTACTTGGACTAGCACTTACAGGCTGCACATCAACACCTCAAAATGATGTTGTACAAGATAAGACGACTAATAATACCCCTGCTAATACTCAAGTGATTTACTTCACTGGACCAATGGATCTTACGCTCGAGCTTAAATCTTCTGACAACTTTGAAACTGCAGAATTAGTAGACAACTCAGGTAAAGTTCATCACTTAAAGCAAACTATTGCAGCATCAGGTGTACGTCTAGCTAATGACCAAGGTGTATCAATTCACTTTAAAGCTGGAGACGGTGTAGTTGAATTAGTACCAGGTAAGCCAATCAGCATTACTGAATTCAAGAAGCAGTAATTTATTCCTATCAAATCGACCCACCTTATGGTGGGTTTTCTTTTTTAATAAATGCATATTTTCCCTGATATTATAAACTTAAGACTTTGTGCCAACATTGGTCTCAACTAAAATATAAAGGATAAAACTATGATTGAAGTTTCTTTGATAAATATTGCAAAAGGCGTCCAAGAGCCTTTCTATGCTCACGAATTCGAAACTTTACCCAGAATTGGTGAGTGGATAAATTTAAAGGGTCAAATTTTTGAAGTTGTAATGGTGATTCATCATTCTGGTGATCAATCTGGTCCTGACTTATATTTAAAGCACTTAGGCAGCGATGTTGATTTAATTGACCGTTTGATCCGTGAAAACGTAGTTTAATCTTTGTTAGGTTTTCTTCTGTCAAATGTTCTGGATCAGTAATAAGAATGCCAACAAGAAATCCCTTAGGCCTTTGACCCATTTTTATTGAAATTAGCTCACCCATGCTTGTAATACCAATCATCTCAAAAGCTCCAAACAACCCATCCCTGTGATGGGTTTTCTTTTGCCTATTAAAGCATAAAAATTAGTAAAAACTTATTTTTCACTAAATATATTTAGCAAATACTATTGACTTATTATTTAGTAAATACTAAATTTAACTCACAGACAAAAAGAAACCCCAGCGTAGCAGTAACTACCCGGGGCATGACCCACAACCAACCTGTGAGTGAAATCAATTATGAACACAAAATCTTCTCGATTCAACCCGAATATTCTAGGAGTCTCAATTCTGAGTGCTATCGGTGCATTTTCTATCGGTGCCCTAGCATATGAATCTAAACCCACTGCTCCTCAATACCAGGTTCACTTTCAACCAGCTGAAACTGGCGTGCAGTCTCTTCAAATCACTTCTGACACAACTGGCATCGCTGTCATCAAATATGACGGTTTTCGTATCCAGGTCAGCTTTGACTTTGAAGCGCATAAAGACAGCTACGGCGTACCAGGTTCAGATTTCACAGCTGTTGAAATCACCTGTTTGACCGTCGACCAGATCACTAACACCAAAGGTGAACTGTACAAAGACTTCACTGACTACAACGATCACCGCAACATCAACTTGTTGCTCGCTGGTTTCATTGAAAAGAACAAACTGGTGGAGGCTGTCTGACTATGAACACTCAACAAAAGTTTTCCCAGTTCATTGATGCCTTCAAGCATACGGATAGTGATTTTGTGACCTGTGCATGCGAACGCTATCGAGTAGGTATTGAATATCCAAAAATGTACCTGCTTAAACGTCGTAATGGTCCAGAAACTCACACTGAAGGCAACATTGCTGGCTTTGAAGTTTATCGAGTGCACGACGGCCGCTGGACGCTGATTCCACTGGCTAAACAAAATCCTTGGCTGGTCAATGCGTTAAACATTGCACGCGCTCCACGTGTGGCAGACCAGAAACGTGTAGCCAGTGCTCGACGTGCTCAATTCCGCTCTGAATTGTCGAAAAGCGGTTTCTACCAAACCAAAGAATATAAAGACTGGGCACGTAAACACGGTCCTAAAGGAGGTCGTTGATATGGCACTACAAGTTATTCCAGCTGACCAGCCTTTACAGGTTTCAGCAATTATCACCTACATCTATGCCGATCCTGGTCTAGGTAAAACATCGATGGGTTTCACTGCTGATAAAGCTATCAGCTTCGACTTTGACAAAGGTGCCCATCGTACTGGTGAACTACGCCGTGGTGCAGTGGTTCAGGTTAAACAATGGTCTGATGTTGCCAATCTGACTCCACAAGACTTGGCACCTTACAACACTGTGGTGATCGATACCGTGGGGGCAATGCTGGAAAGCATCAAAACTCATCTGATGATGAGTGCGACCAACAAGCAAAAAGATGGCTCACTAAAACTGAAAGCTCAAGGTCTGGCAAACAACATCTTTAAGCAGTACGTGAATACCTTGATTGCATCTGGTAAAGACGTGGTTTTCATTGCCCATGCCTCTGAAGATCAGAATGGTGACCAGGTAATTTACCGTCCAGATCTGGGTGGTAAGAATCGAAATGAACTGTACCGCATTGCAGACATCATGGGATACCTGACCACTGTGACCACTGGTGAAGGTAAGAATGCGCGTGTGATCAGCTTCAAGCCATGCCCTACTCATCATGCCAAAAATGCCGGTGGCTTGGGTGGCGAAACCGGTGAAGTATGGGTTCCTGATTTAAAAACGAATCCTACTTTCCTGGCTGATGTGATCAAACAGGCGAAGGACCACATCAACACAATGACACCTGAGCAGATAGCAGCAATCAAAGCTCAAGAGGATCTGGATAACTGGGTGCAAAGCTGTGCTGAAGCTCAGTATGCAAGTGACCTGAATCAGCTTACTGAGTCTATCGATAGCGAGCACCAGTATTACAAAAACATGCGCGTTGCATTGCTGAAACGCGCTGCTGATATGGGCTGCACATTCGACAAAGAGCGCAAGTCATGGGTCGATCCTGCTGAGTTCTTTGGCCTTGATGATGAACAGCTGGCAGCACTTCAGGAATTTATCGATGAACGTGGTCTGGATGCAAAAACCGTGTGTGAGCACCTGGGTTTAGATGCACTTAGTCAAATCGAAGTAAAGCAATTAGACGGCGTAAAAAAAGACATTGACCAATTAGCGAAGGAAATTATAAAAGCATGAAAGCAATAATTTTGGACACGGAAACCAATACGATCAATGGTTTCCCTATTGAAATCGCTTATGCGCCTGTCATCTTTGACCAAGGCCACTTGTTCTTTAAAAGTGATTTGGTTATTGATCAGTTCTACTCATGCCCTGAGCCAATCTCATACGGCGCAATGGCAACACATCACATCCTGGAATCTGATCTGCAAGGCAAACCGTGCTATGACACTTTCCAGTTGCCTGAAGATGTGGATTGTCTGATTGGTCATAACATTAATTACGACATTGAAGCGATTCGCAAATGCCGTACCGATGTGCCTGAAAAGTCAATCTGCACACTGGCTCTAGCTCGTTTCACATGGCCTGAACTGGAAACCCATACGCTGAGCGCCCTGTTCTACTTTGTGAGCTCAGACAAAATCAAGGCACGTGATTACCTGCGTAATGCTCACAGTGCCAAGTATGACATTTGGTTCACCTACATCATTCTGAAAAACATCTGCATCAAGCTCGGCATCAAGGATATGAACTCGCTTTATATCCTGTCCGAGCAAGTACGCACGCCGTCGATGATGCCATTTGGAAAACATAAAGGTACGGCACTAAAAGAACTGCCTAAAGACTACATCCAATGGATGCTGACCACTGAAATTGATCCTTATTTACGTAAAGCATTGGAGGCTGTCGCATGAAAATTTTAACTGGTAAAGAAGCGCTTGTTGCTTTGGCTAATGGTGATGATGTTGAGTTTCAGAATTTTTCTGGAATCTGGGAAGAAGCTGTTGCATTGACTGTTGGAGAAGTTCTATCTGGTGAGCTAAAGCTAAGACTTAAACCTCTAACAATGGAATTGGGAGGAATTACGTTTACTAAACCTTTAACTCGCGAAGACGTGGTCGAAGGTCAGGAAATTTTCGTGGTTTACCCGAGCTGGATTGTACATACTGAATTCACATCATTATCTATGAAGCTTGTTGAATGTGTGCGTTATGGTTTTGTACAAGCAGATAAGGAAAATGCTGAATTGCAGCTTCAAGCTATTGGAAAACTTCTCGGGCGAGCTATTGACTACCCTCTGACAGTGGAGGGTTCTTTCAAGCCTGAAAAGAAACGCTCGACTAAAGCCAAAAAGACTAAAGATGATACAGACCAGGCAAGAGTTCAAGCTGACACTGAAAATACTATTGCTGATGATGTAATTGTTCAGGATGCGTTTGTTTTAGCTGCACCTGAAACTGTTGATGCGGCTCAAGAACGCGATGCAGTCATTGCCGAGTTCACTGCACAAATTAATGCATGTACTTCAGTGGATTCTGTTTTGGAATTACGCCCTGTGTTTATGTCACACCAGGTTCTTGAGCGTGAACATCACCAGCACCTATGCAAACTGACTGAAGACAAACTGCTTGAACTGGATCCTGAGCAATATGCGCCTAAGGTGGAAGAGCAACCAGAAGAAGTTGAGGTCGATCCGGCAATTGCCAAATTTATTGAATCAATTGATAAGTGCCATTCTGATTACGAATTGAAAGGTCTTGAACGCAACCTTGAAAGTAATAAAAACAAACTTGCTGATGCTACTTACCAGGATCTGTCTAATCGTATCGCTGCAAAACGTGAATCCTTCTTTGACAACAAGAAATCTGGTGTAACTCAAACAGAATCATCAACCGGCAATTTAAGTATTGCTGAACTTAAACGACTGCAGGAAGAAGCTGAAAAGCTTGTGGAAAACAAAACCAATGCAGACGAGGAATACCAAAATTTACTTACTAACCTGTTAGATCGTGCCAGCAAAGCTAATACACCAGCTGAGGCAAATACTCTGGTTCGATACACCAAAACATGGACTGAAGAACAGCGCAAACCACTACTAGATGCAATTCATAAACGTCTGGTGCAACTGAACGATGCTAATGAAAAGCCTTCACTGGCAGTACGTATCGAACGCGCTGCAGATCTGACCGAGCTGGATGCTTTAGAAATCGATGTGTCTGCATGTGATCCGGTGATTCAACCTAGATTGATGGAACTTATAGAAAAACGTCGCTTTGAATTGAATCCACCAATAGTGAGTAATGGTGCCGCATGAAAAAAGTAGTCAAACCTAAAAACGCCGCAGCCTTTCGAATCTGGTTTGAGAAATTGGGGTATTACGTCAAACCAGTGGGTAAAGGCTTCACGGCAAATACAACGGATCGTCTTATTAAGAAACGTCTCCATCATGTGTTGGTGACTGACGATCTAGGCGGAAATCAAGCAGCTTACGAGCTTGGTAAAGAATTTGAAGAACACTTGATTAGTGTTGAGATGAAGAAGGTGGCGTGATGGAAAATAAAAAATGGCAAGTCCGCATTCGTAAAAGTTTAACTAATGAACAAGCTATTGAGGCTTTCGGTGAGGAATTAGCAAAGCTTGGTACAGCAAGTCAAATTCGTACAATTACCAACAGTGAAGAAGTTGAGTTAATTGAACTGATCCAAAAAATCCAAGGTGTTGCGCCTGATTGGGAAGTTATCTCTGTGATTTTGGTTGATACAGATAACAGTGAACAGCTCGGTGAAGACTTTGATTGGGATGAGGTTGCCTAATGAACGAAATCCAAGCAACAAACGTGGCGGTGGCTAACGAGATCATTGAACAGTTATTCAAGGATAAGCCTTTTAATTTGAAACTTGATGCAGGTCAGACATGCGCTTTATACAACATTGCTACTGAGTCGCATCACCTTCATTCCAATGTGGTTAAAGGTTTAACAGTTTCAACTTGGCAGCGTGTTCGTAATGGCACTGGCATCATTTTAGAAATTAATGACTCAAATGCTGATGTCATCTACCACATGCTTTCCAGCTACATCGCAAAGCATGAACTGCCGGAAAGTGTGGTGAAAAGTTTGGAGGAAGTGCCGTGACTAAAGAAACCTTCGGAGAAGAAGACCGCCTTCTCAAGACTAGCGAAGTCTGCAAAATCACAGGGTTTACACGTGCATCAATCATCAAGATGGTGGATGACAAAGAGTTTCCAGAACCTGATTTTGTGAGTAAAAGCGGATACAAGCACTGGTGGAAGTCTACGATTTACGCACATTTTAACAAGAAAACAGCATTGGCTGGGTGAGTATGGATATTCAGAAAGAAAAAGATGCTTATTTAAGAATGTTGCTCGATCAAGGAGCAATTACTAAAGATGAATTTGATGACATTGTTTATAAACCTGAAGTGAATGCTTTTCACTCAAATTACTTGTCGTCACGTTTTATCGACAATATCAATTGGGGCTGGTCTGCTTGGCAAGCAGCCAAAGCTCAGGCGGTGCCGGAAGGGTTTGTAGTGGTGCCGAAGGAGAAACTGCAAAACCTAAATAAAACAATTGATGCTTTGTATGAATGTGATGGTTGTGCTTATGACAACAGAATTTTATCTCTATTGGGTGATGCCAATATTGATATTGAAGCTATGATCTACGCACAGGAGCCATCCGCATGACTTTAGAAGAATTAAGGTTGAAATTTAAGAAGTTGCCACACATTGAATTAATAATTCATTTGTTTGCATACAATGTTGATTTAAATAAGTATGAGCCGATCTCTGACTTTGTTGTTCCTGAATATATTGGTTTTATTAATGGCGCATGGTACGCCTTCCAGGAGCAGCAGAAGAAGATTGATGATTTTCTGAATGCAGTAAAAGGCTCTGTTCTTGTTGAGTCTTGTAAATGTAAGCCGGAAAAGGTGTGCTTAGAATGACTTTAGAAGAAATCAGGAAGAATGCGCCGGAGGGGGCGACTCATTACGCCGATGACAATAAGGGTTTTGACTATCTATTAATAGGCGATGATAGAAGCCTTGCAGTCTGGAATGATAGGTTCATGACATGGCTTCCTGTAGGCTATGTAAAAAGCAACCATAAATATAAGCCGCTCTAATGCGGCTTTTTTTCTTTAAAATTAATATTTTTCGACGCTGCAAATTGAGCTTTTAATTCATCGCAATAGTCAGCCCAACGCTGCATCATCTTCCTTCTTTTATCTAAGTGTTTCGTCCGATTATATGCCCTGCCATGCATGTCTCGGACTTGGTGAGCAAGCTGCTGTTCAATAATATCAAGCGGAAATTCCAGTACTTCATCAAGCAAGGTGCGAGCAATCGCTCGGAATCCGTGACCTGTCATATCTTCTTTAGAATATCCCATGCGACGAAGCGCCATGTTTATAGACATATCTGATATAGGCCGATGCTTGTCTGATCGTGAAGGGAAAACATAATCTGAATTATTAGTGAAATTATAGGCTTCTTTTAATATAGCTATCGCCTGCTTGGATAAAGGTACAATGTGGTCCAGCCCGGTTTTTGATGCGGTCTTAGAAGGTGTATAGCACCAGGTGGCATTTTCAAAATCAATGTCACTCCACTTGGCAGAACGTAGCTCACCAATGCGGACAAATACCAGTGGTGCTAGTTGTAAAGCAAATTTCACATGCACAAGCTGAGATTCATAGCTATCTATATCAAATAGCAGTCGAGCAAAGTCAAACGGATCTGTTAAGGCTGAATAGTGTTTTTTCTCTCGTTGGGTAATCGTACCCGCCAAGTCTTGAGCAATATCCCTTTCACACAAACCCATTTTTACAGCGAAACGAAATACCTGTGATGCTTTGGAGCGGATACGCATAGCCGACTCGATATAGCCTTTGTTTTCATCTTTCTCAATTACTTTGGCTAAATCACGTGGCTTAATCTCGGAAATAGGCATGTTGCCTAAATCTCGATAAAGTTTTTCAAAGATACGTTCATTACGAATGACAGTAGCTTCTGCCAGTCTTTGCTTGCTTTTATATAGTTCAGCCACGGACTTAAAAGTAGCTTGCTGTTTGAGTCGTTCTTTTTCTTCAATGCCCTGCTTTTCTGCTTGCGGGTCTTTACCTTCTGCCAGTAACGCCCTGAACTGGTCCCGATATTCTCTGGCCTTAGCCAGTGAGATTTCAGGATAAGAGCCAATCGACATCGTATTTCTTTTTTTAGTAACAGGTCGAGTGTAATCAAAACGCCAGATAATTGATCCGTTTTTACGGATTAGAAGATTCAAACCCGCACCATCTGACAACCGAATGTCTGTTTTTAAGCCATTGGGATTGTTAGATTTTACTTCACGGAGAAAAGCTTTGATTTTTGAATCTGTAAGCGAAATTACTTGTTTTGGCATTTTTTGCGTTACAACCTAGAGTACAAATTTAATCTGTAACGCAACCTGTAATGCATCGATGCGTTACAACTTTAAATATCTTTATACAACTTTATACAGGTTATTTTAGCAAAGTCTATTATTTACTTTAGGTTTTGACAGGTTTTAACAGGAATGAATATAGAATTTGGTGCGCTCAGCG
>NZ_JPQO01000044.1 GCF_000773685.1 Acinetobacter sp. HR7
CGGATTTAAAATGAGGTTATGTCCTTTTTATTTCAATGACTTAAAAAGTTGAGATTGGCGTATAAATAGCTGTTTTAAATACGGTAAAAGCGTTTGGCATTGTCATAAAACACCGGTTTTAAGGCCTGTGCATCATAGTCATGCACAATATCGCTAAAGGCATCAATGATATTGACCAGACTGGTACTGACCCGATCCATGGGGAAATTGGAGGCAAACATGGTTCGATCTTTTCCAAAGCATTGTAGGGCATGCTGAATCAGTGGAGTTGCATATTCCATCAGCTCTGCTTTAGAAGCTAAACGCCGTTGTTGATGAAATGTGTGACCGAGCACTGGCATAAATAGTGCTGAGATTTTGGTATAAACATTGGGACATTCGGCCAGCTTAGCGAGATTATCTTTCCAGTGCTCCAAAATATTTTGTCTTTCTTTTGCTGTTTTGCCCGTACCTTTACCGACTTTTCCAAATATTCCCACCGGTGTACCGAGATGATCTAGCACAATCGGCGTTTCAGGAAAAGTTTTGGCAAGTTGGATCACATCTGCAAGCTGGGTAGAGTAGACCCAGGCATCAAAACTCAGTCCGGCTTTGGCCAGATGCTCAAATCCTTTTAGGAATTTTTTATTCAGGTATAAATGCGGTTCATCTGCCCAGGCATGCACGCCTCTGTCAGGATGGAAGGGTGCCATTTTACGGATACCACGCAACTTTGGTGAAGCTTGCTGATGTAATTGCAGCAACTTTTTAAAGTCTCTACGCCGTGGATCCGCAGTGGCCACAATAGCACCCAGTTCAAGACCCTGTTCCTCAAAAGGCAAGCCTGCCACAAATCTGGTTTCATTGACGACACCAGCACCTTTCTGTTCATGCCAGCTGGCTTCAATATGCACCACTTGTTCGACCTGATAATCGCCGATATCCCATTTGTAGTTTTTAGGTAGGTACGGTGCTGTGATGTGCTCTGTCAGGCCTACGGTGTCAACGATTGGTTTGGGATTGAAAAGGCGTACCATGCGATCCAACAGGCGCGGGTGCTTGCCAAACAGTTTGACTGCCAGTGCAGCCGCATGCGGGGTGTGGTAAGGATCCCATTGATGGATATGCGGATCAATAATTGGAAAGTCCAGCTGCATGACGGTCTCTTTTTATTGGCGTTGTTATTGGAATTATTCTTTTAGAGTTATGAAATAAAAAGAGATGGACGTCAATACAGAAAGATTAAGCAAAGTTATCTGCTATTCAACAGGCATGAAAAAAGCCCCGAAGGGCTTCATATTAATGATCGTGGTTGTGATCATGTTTATGCTTGTTGGCATGAAACTCTTCGTTGCGACGGAAACGCAGATAGTTCTCAAACTGATCACAGTATTCGTCATAGTTGTCTTCCAGCATCAACTGGAACTGCTGAAGAATATAGGACATGACTTGATCCTTGGCTTCGCGCATTTCATTGCCATCTTTGAAGTTGTTGGCAGCTACCCAGGTATTAAAACGGGCAGTGGCGAACAGCATGGAAGCGCTAACCTGACCGCGTTTTTCGCTTGGGCTTTCCTGTGAGCCTTTTTCCACACGGCTAAACTCGTTGGCCTGCTTGATAAATTCATCAGCACGTTCAAAGAATGCAGCATTTAACGCTTCTTCTTCGGTTACATCGGTCGCTTCAATCTTTTGAACCATGAATTTTTCCTGACACTCAATCTGAATGGTTCATTATAGGCAAAGCCTTGCAGAAACTAAACCTTTGCCTTAATCTAAAAATAGCCTAAGCATAAAATGTGATTCCCATGCAAGATGCAATTGCTGTACAAAGCCTGAAAAGTGACATCGCCTTATTGCGACAAAACATCTGGCCGCCAGTGAATCTGGCCAATGTGGAAGGACTGCCGATCTATTACGGCAGCAAGTCACAGGTGGAAGATTATTACCGCCAGTGGAGTGGGTTAATAGAACGGGCGCAGGATCTGTTTCAGCCTTTCATGGAAGATGAAGTGCTGGATGCGGTACATCTGCCGAGCCATTTAAATTTGCCGTTGTTCTATTTCCATGTGGATCGGATCCGGATCAATAAAACCCGGGCCAAAGAGTCAAAAACCTTTCGTGGCATTGCCAGTCTGCTGGAAAAATGCGGCCAGTTTGAACCGGAACAGGTTCAGGCGATGCAGCGCTGGCTGGACAGTGATGAAACGGCAGCCTTGGTGGCACATCGGGAATTTGTTGATTTGCGTACTTATGTGTTCCAGCATGGGCAGAGTGAATATACCCGAACCCGGTTTTATGTGAATGGCATCGTACTGAGTGTAGAACAGCATTTTGAACTGGTAGATGCCCGTGACAAGCCCCGTAAGCAGCGCAGTGATAGTTATAGTGATCCACTCGCGGATAATAATACCTGGAAAGTCTACGGCAAATATCGTTAGATTTTAATCCGTTTATTTATTCCAAAAGGGTTGAACTTTAGCAAAATCCTGTAGCTCAGCCTGAATTTCTTTTTGTAGTCGCTTCTGTTCGGCACGTAGCCAGCCCAGTACAAACCAGGCTTTGGGTTTCTGTTTGGCATAAGGTTCATACAGGCTTTCCGCGACATTCAGGTCATTATAATGTCCCAGACTTTCCTGCAAGGGCTTTAAGGCTTTCAGGTAACTTTTTACCTGTTTGGGTGGAAACAGACCTTGCAGAAATTCGATGTTATAGCGCAGGCGTTTGACACGTTTACGGGTTCGATGCTGATCTTCAATATCCAGTTCACAGAATTGTTCGGCATCGGCACAAATCTGTTTATGTAGCTTGCTCAGACGCTTAAATAGTATCTGAATATCTGCAGATATTTTTTTAGGCTCTGCCTGGCTATAACGCAACAGGTCCAGAAACAGATAATTGGTTTCCGGCTGTCGGAATAACTGACTGACATCAAGCTCTTTTTCTGTTGCAGGTGGTAGCTCCACCATTGGTGATCCGGCAGCTTCCAGTTGTGGTAACAGGCTTTCAGCAAGTGCATCCCGATCTCGTGTCGTGCCCAATTGCTGGAACAGATCAGGTAGCTGTTCAACCCAAACTGGCGGAATATCCAGTTCATCGACATTAAAAAATCTTAAGGCACTGCGCAGACGCCGGATCGCAACGCGGGCCTGATGGATATGTTCACTATCATAACGCTCGGCAGCCAGCGCCGTCGCATTCGGTAGTAAATGTTCCAAAGTATTACGGATAATTTTCTGCAGCATTACGTGCAGGCTGTCATCTTCACTTAGCTCTAGTGGCAGCTGATGCTGGGCAGGGGTAATACTGCTGCCTTCTACCAAAGAATACCCACGATCTGACTTGCTACGGCTGTCTAGCCATAGCTCATAACGTTCAATCCACGGCTGGACAAATTCAGTCAGTTCATTCAGTTGTCCTTCCTTCAGCTCAAATTCCAGCTCATACACGGCCGTAAATTCGCTGCCATGCCGGATTTCACCCTGATCAAAGGCGATTTCAATGGTGCTATTTTTATATTTTTCAGTATGAATGGAACGCTGCACTTCAGTTTCAAATTGCAGGATTAAAGATTCTTTAAGTGAGCCAAGCGCTTCTTTGAGCAGTTCCCGAATTTCTGGGTGATCTTTGTAGCAGGAAAGCTCACATTGTTCTGGCTGGGTCTCTCCGAGTTCAATCTCAAATTCCAGTCGTTCAAAAGGCGGCTTTGAAGGGGATTTAATGATTTGCCGCCATAGTCCATTTTCCTGACGCTGGCGTAGTGCAATGCTATGTCCATGTAGCCTTAAATCTTCGGTATCAAAATAGCGTGCCCACAGATGCTGGCGTTCTGGTGTCAGTGCAGCAAAGTCCTTCTGCAATTGTGCATGCATGTGTGAAGGGACCTGAAACTTGAGCTCAATTTCTGACATCACAGCGTTCCTCTAAAGGCTTCTATCCTGACTATAGCTTTAAATCGAGCGATAACACTGAAGCAAATGGCTAGCTCTTTGTTGTGATTAGGTGAGTATGTTTTAACAGAGATGATAGCACTTCAGCGAAGCAGAATTGTGACAAAATTTATTGCAGACATAAAAAAGCCCAGAATGAATCTGAGCTTTTACAATGCTGAAAAATGAACAGGTTATTTGATCAGTTTACGACTGACCAGGAACTGTTCTGTCGCTTCCAGTAAACGCTGTGCATAGACTTCCTGTTTAGCCGTCAGCCAACCCAACACAAACCAGTCACTGGCTTCTAGCTCGGTTTGCTGGATATACGAGGCAGAGGAGGCCAAGGTTTGATATTCGGTGGCAGCTAGCTGGGCATCATTCAGTGCCTTGCTGTATTTCTGCAGGTTTTTCACATCGTAAATAGAGGTCAGGATCGGGAAGCTAAACTTGAGTTCCTGAATCCGGCTAGCCAGATGATCCAGCTGTTCAAAGTCATGTACTTCAGTCTGATTCATCTGTTCCTGCAGGACTTTGTATTGCTGCTGCAAGGTCGCCTGTGCCGCACTTCTTAAATCCTGCGACTGCTTGGCATCATCAGTTAGGGTAAAGATCAGAAGTTCCAGATAGTGATGTACATTCAGGGTAGATTTAACCAGATTGATCAGCTTTTCTTTGGCATAAAGAATATCTTTGCTCAGGTTTTCTGCCGTGGTTGGATTCTGCAGGAAAGCTGCCAGCGTACTTTGCATATGCTGTAAATGTTGCAGGTGCTCAAATTGTTTCTTGAAGGCTTCCAGCTGATGTGCCCATTTGTCCGAAATGCCGGAATGCCAGTCTTTAAACAGTAAGACACTTAAGTACAGATGATCCAGTGCCTTTTGTGCCTGATCAATATGTTCCTGTTCTGTGACTTGTGCCGAGATTGCGGCGATATTTGGCAAGAGGTGCTGCATCTGCTGGGCAATCAGGTTGCACAGCGCTTTGCCAGCACTGTCTTTTTTGCTGAGCTGGAAATCTTTGGCCTGTACCGCGGGACTGACTTTTTGACCAGTTGCCAGCAGATTACCGATTTCTGCTTTGCTGCGGACATCCAGCCACAGCTGATATTTCTTGACCCATTCAAAGCTAAAGGCTAGCAGTTGCTCAACCGAACCGCTTTTCAGTTCGAATTCGACCTCATGCACTTCCTGTTCTGCATCCAGGGTACGAATAGCACCGACATCCAGTGCAACTTCAATTTCAGTGCCTTCGTGTTCTATCACACGCAAGGTACGGGAAATGTCAGTTTCAAATTGCAGCTTGAGCTGATCCAGTTGATTGCCGAGCGCATTGTTTAGAATTTTCTGTGCTTCTGGGGCATTGGCATAAATGCTGAGATCCAGCTCAGGTGCCTGTTCCAGTTCACCTAAATCATAGTTATGTTCAAAGCGTTCAATGTGGCTTTTACCTGCCGCTTTTAGGGTTTGTACCCAGCGAGTGCCTTCAAGACGTTGACGTAGCGCCACGCCGCTTTTAGACAGTAGGCGGTCTTCAGTATCGTAATATTTGGCTTGTAGTTGAATCTGTTGTGATTTTTTCGGATCAAGCGCTTTGAGTAATGCATTGCGACGCGCTGCAGGAATCTGAAATTTAAGTTCAACTTCAACCATGAGTAATGTCCTGTTTATACTGCCTATAAAACATAGACAGCGCTGTTAATGCCAAGTCGAGGAAAAGAAAAAATTCCTGAACACAGCCAGCCTATTTTTAGATTTTTAAGGTCAAGATTGTAACCAAAATCATTTTTTTAGTAAGACTTGACCGGGCAGAAAAGTCGTGAAGCGATTTAAGCCGATGAATTTTATAGTGGCTTAAACAGTTGAAAGCCGGGATGATTCAAATGAAAAGCATTTTAATGCACTGAAATTCAGACAAAAAATCATACTTTTAATTGCCGAAAATATGCGCTAATGTGGACTAAAAAATATCAGGAAGATGTTATATGAATGCACTTGTAGAAGCTCAGAAGGATCAGTTGCCAGCAGTTCGCCAGCCAATGCCGATCCGTGATTATCATGAATTCTATCGATTTTACCTGACCGAGCACCGCAATATCATGAGCCGCCGTTTACATATTGCCGGCAGTAGCATTGGGCTGTATTTCTTTGGTAAAGCCATTCTGCAACGCAAGCCAAAATATTTCCTGTATGGTCTGGCTTCGGGTTATGCCTGTGCCTGGATTGGGCATTTTATGTTTGAGAAGAACAAGCCCGCCAGCTTTAAACAGCCAATCTACAGCTTTATTTCGGACTGGCGTATGTTTGCCGATGTACTGCGTGGCAATATCAGTCTGATTAGTCGCGATCAGGATAAAATTCCAAGCTAGACCATTTTTTGCACCAAAAGTGAACTGCGGGTCAGCAGAAACTACACGAAATGACTTGCAAGCTTAGAGTTAATATTCTATTAATTATAGGGTGTTGTCTTCAAAGCCCTTTTTAATCGTGAATGCAACTCGAAAAATACTCAGTTTTCCAAGCCTGGAGCGACCTTCTCCGGGCTTTTTTTATGGGCTTTGTATATATTGGAATGTAAGAAAGCCCATCATTGACAGGCTTTCTTACCGGCAAACTTGAATTGCCATTTTTAAATTGACTCTTTCCGGACTTTCTACGTTTCCCCACGAACGATGTTACGGAAGGGGAAAGAGTCAAAAAGGTAAACTCATTTTTGAGTTAAACTTTGTAATTTTGTGTTATTGATTTATTTTTAACCTAGTTTTGTGCAAATAAACATCCCTGGAACTGAATAGTTTTTAATCTATTTGTAAAATAATATTTTTAAATTTAGCTGATTTCACAATTTGCTAATTTTGTGTAAATCGCTTCACGTATCTGGAATTCGCTGATTGCATAACAACGAGACGCCAAGTACTTGATTCCGGTATTGGGCAGAGGGCTATTGATAAAAAATTAAAATGTCTTGGAAATACAATCGCTGCAATGCGTGATTTTGCTCATAAAATGAGTTGCTTAAAGAAGTGGATTATTTGCTGAAAATACACAGGGAAAAGGCTGCCTAAGGTGCCGGTTATGCCTATAATAGACCCATGTATTTTAAGTGGCGGTAATCATGCGCGGTTTATATTTAATTACCAATGATGATCCTTTAGAACTTTTATTGGCCAAGCTGGAAGGTGCGATGGCCAATGGTGGTATTTCAGTGCTGCAATACCGTCGTAAAAAAGTGGCGAAAGAAGATCAGATTTATGAAATCGAATACATGAAAGCCATGTGTGCTGAATATCGTGTACCGTTCGTGATTAATGATGATCTTGAAATGGCGGTTAAATACGGCGTAGGTGTGCATCTGGGCCAGGATGATGGTTCGATTCAAGAAGCAGTTGCACGTTTGCCTAAAAATGTGCTGATTGGCCGTAGCTGCAATAATTCGCTTGAACTGGCGGAGCAGGCCATTGCTGATGGTGCTAACTATGTGGCATTCGGTGCGATTTATGCCACTGCGTCTAAACCAGAAGCTGGTAATATCGGTCTGCAAACTTTAAAACTTGCCAAAGAAAAACTGAATGTGCCAATTTGTGCCATTGGGGGTTTAACGGTTGAAAACTCCAAAGAAGTGATTGAATGTGGTGCAGATTACTGCGCAGTGATCAGTGATGTATTGGGCCGTCCAATGAATGCCATTCCAGAGCGTCTGGATGAATGGGCTGCACTATTTAAATCTACAGTGGCTGCATAAAACCTTATTACTTTATTTTTAATTTTTAGTTGGATACCTCTATGAGCTTATCTCCAAAGCAAGAACAACTGTTCAAACAAGCCAGCAAACATATTCCAGGTGGGGTGAATTCACCGGTTCGTGCCTTTAATGGCGTGGGCGGTACACCGATTTTTATCGAGAAAGCACAAGGTGCCTATTTGTACGATGTGGATGGCAAGCGTTATGTGGACTATGTGGGTTCATGGGGGCCAATGATTCTGGGTCATGCACATCCAGCGATTATTAAAGCGGTTCAGGATGCTGCGGTTGACGGCTTAAGTTTTGGTGCACCAACCGTACATGAAACTACACTGGCAGACATTATTTGCGAAATCATGCCATCGATTGAACTGGTGCGTATGACTAACTCTGGTACTGAAGCCACCATGACGGCGATCCGTCTGGCACGTGGTTATACTGGTCGTGACAAGATTGTGAAATTTGAAGGCTGTTACCACGGCCATTCTGATTCACTATTGGTTAAAGCCGGCTCAGGTTTGCTGACCAAAGGTGAAGGTGAGGCGACTTCTGCAGGCGTTCCAGCAGATTTCGCAAAACATACGCTGACCCTGCCATACAATGACATTGAAATGCTGAAAGAATGTTTTGCTAAATTCGGTTCAGAAATTGCTGGTGTAATTGTCGAGCCAGTGGCAGGTAACATGAATCTGGTGAAACCAATTGATGGTTTCCTGCAAACCATTCGTCAGTTGTGTGATGAGCACGGTTCAGTATTTATCATTGATGAGGTGATGACTGGTTTCCGTGTCGGTCTGGGCGGTGCTCAGGCACATTATGGTGTAACACCTGACCTGACCACTTTAGGTAAAATTATTGGCGCAGGTCTGCCAGTCGGTGCTTTCGGTGGTAAACGTGAAATCATGGAATGTATTGCACCACTAGGTAATGTATATCAGGCAGGTACATTGTCTGGTAACCCACTGGCGATGCGTGCTGGTATTGAAATGTTTAAATACCTGCGAGAACCAGGTTTTTATGAAAATCTGACCGCGAAACTGGAAAAACTGCTGGCAGGCTTACAGGCTGCTGCTGATCAGGCGGGTATCCCATTCCGCACCCAGCAAGTCGGTGGTATGTTCGGTCTTTACTTTACTGATCAGCAAGAAATTACAGGTTTTGACTCCATCCTGAAATGTGATGTTGCTGCTTTCCGTACGTTCTTCCACGGTATGTTGAAACGTGGTGTGAATCTGGCACCTTCTGCATTTGAAGCTGGTTTCTTCTCTGCAGCGCATAGCGATGAAGATATTGAGTTTACGATTAAAGCTGCTAAAGAAACTTTTGCGGAAATGAAAGGTTAATACAACCTCTCCCTAACCCTCTCCTAAAAGGCATAGGTATCTACACAATTTCCATGTTTTGCGTTAAATTGAAGAGCATGCTCTTCAATTTTAACATCTCTCGCTTAGATCAGCGCCTTGTCAAAC
>NZ_JPQO01000045.1 GCF_000773685.1 Acinetobacter sp. HR7
TTAAAATGAGGTTATGTCCTTTTTATTTCAATGACTTAAAAAGTTGAGATTGGCGTTTGGTAAGGAACAGCGTTGCTGAAATGAGATATGTGCAATAACTTCAATATTAATTGAGCAAATCAAGTGAATGTACTCTCTGTAGAGAGGATAAAAAGATCTGATTAGTACATCATCTCAAGTAACAACCGAGATGAATATATTAAAGGCAAAAATATAAAAAACACGTATTCATTCTTTATATATCAATTTTTCAAATACTGTTATTCAAATAAAAACGAATTAAATTGAAACAATTTCAGCCAATTTTACCGTTCAAACCTAGTCCTCTGACGCAACACGATGTAACATATCGGGTCTTTAAAATTAACTGTGATAGGACTATGCGCGAGTACGCTGTATTTACCTCGGAATCTGTAAGCGAAGGCCATCCAGATAAAATGGCTGACCAAATCAGTGATGCTATCTTGGATGCAATTTTAAAAGAAGACCCATATGCGCGGGTTGCTTGTGAAACGCTTGTAAAAACGGGTGCTGTTGTACTTGCCGGTGAAATCACAACAACTGCAAATGTTGACTTCGAAGCGATTGTACGTAAAACCGTAAATGGCATCGGTTATCACCATTCTGATCTTGGCTTTGACGGTTCAACCTGTGCCGTAATCAACATGATCGGGAAACAATCTCCTGAAATCGCTCAAGGTGTTGACCGTCAAAAACCTGAAGATCAAGGTGCCGGTGACCAGGGTCTGATGTTCGGTTATGCAAGCCGTGAAACTGACGTGTTAATGCCTGCGCCAATTTCTTATGCGCACCGCTTGATGGAAAAACAGGCGGAGTTACGTCGTAACGGTACCCTGCCTTGGCTACGTCCAGATGCGAAAAGTCAGGTGACTTTCGCTTATGAAAATGGCATGCCTGTGCGTCTGGATGCCGTAGTACTTTCGACCCAGCACGATCCTGAAATCACACAAGCTGACTTAAAAGAAGCGGTGATCGAAGAAATCGTGAAGAAAATCATTCCTGCTGAAATGTTCCATGCAGATACCAAATTCCACATCAACCCAACCGGTATGTTTGTGATCGGTGGTCCTGTAGGTGACTGTGGTCTGACTGGCCGTAAAATTATTGTAGATACTTACGGTGGTATGGCACGTCACGGTGGTGGTGCTTTCTCTGGTAAAGATCCATCAAAAGTTGACCGTTCAGCTGCGTACGCTGGCCGTTATGTTGCGAAAAATATTGTTGCTGCAGGTTTGGCGGATAAATGTGAAATACAGGTGTCTTATGCAATTGGTGTTGCTGAGCCAACTTCGATTTCAATCAACACTTTTAACACTGGTAAAGTTTCTGATGAACTGATCATTCAATTGGTTCGTGAACACTTTGATCTGCGTCCATACGGCATTACCCGTATGCTGAACCTGTTACAGCCAATGTATAAGCAAACTGCAGCTTATGGTCACTTTGGCCGTCAAGGTTCTGATACAGCCTTTACTTGGGAAAAAACCGACAAGGTGGAAGCGCTACGCGCATCTGCCGGTCTGTAATTTTTAAGCTCTAAAAAGCCTGCTTTATGCAGGCTTTTTTGTTTTCAGCGTTTTCCAAATGGTTGACAACTTTTACACGAAAGCCACATTTTTTAGCATTCTGAAGCACGTGATTCCGATACTATCTTGTTATTCAATGATCTATGACAACAAAAGGAAAAACACAATGAATAAACTTCTAATTGCTTTAGGTTTGACAGCCACAATTGCTTTGGTTGGCTGTAGCAAGGAAAAACAACCTGAGACAGGTGCGACCACCGGTGAACATTTAGAAAATGCAGCTGAACAGGCAGGTCATGACATTTCAGATGCCACCAATCATGCTGCAGACGAAACCGCAGTCGCTGCCGATAATGCCGCGGACAATGCCAAAGAAGCAGCTGCAAACGCTAAAGAAGCTGCCAAAGATGCGACTGCTGCCGTGGCTGGTTCAGTTGAAGAGGGTGCCGCAAATGTCCGTGAAAAAGCGGAAAATTAATTCAGCAATCACTTATTCTGATTTGAATATTCACTAATAAAAAGCCTGCCCAGTTGCAGGCTTTTTCATTCATTCGACTTATCCTAGATAAAAAAGTCATCTTGGAACGGGTTTTCTAGGCCTGTTCCGTTATTACAAAGCAGCTTTCAGGTTACAGCCATAATTCATAACCTGCTGCACCTGACGGTAGCTGGTATAGCGATCCAGAATAAAGGTGTAAAACTGGTCAGCACTGGAGAAATCGGTTTTCAGATTCTCTTTTTTCGCATTGGGCAATGTAACTTCATTAAGCAAATTCAGGTTGAAATGGCCCAAACGATACATCTCGGCAAAATAGCCATTCATCATGTCACAGTAGGCAATTTTTGTGGGTTTCAATGCGGTACTGGCCACCAAATGCTGGTTCAAAGTTTGTAGATTATTCACATCCAGTGGAAACTGATGGGCAAAGGCAATGCTTTCTACTTTTTTAAACTGGGCAAAATCTGCTGCTAGTTTCTGGTTGAGCGCTTCAAAACGCTGCTGTAATTCCTGAGCAGATCGTACCTGATATTGCTTTGGATCAACCTCAGCTTTCTGCGGCTCCTGTGAACATGCCACTAACATCAACCCAAGAGCCAAAGTACCCAGCCATACCTTCATCAATGCCTCACTCAAGCAAAAAACAAAACTCCCTGATTATGCCTGAAATAATGGCAAAATGTGTTTCAAAGTGCTTTCTCATTCATATAACGCCAGTAGCGTTTCGGCACATACTGAATATGTAGTTTTATGTTCCGGCGCGCCTGAATATTCACACTCTGGAAATAATCCTTCCACAGCTGGTCATATAGCACTTCTTCATCATCCAGCTCGATGCTAAAGGCCTGACTGCGTCCAATCCGTGCCTGTGGATCAATGGCTTCAGCATTCATTTCTACCTGATGCACCTGCTGCAGATCATAATAAATGCCATATTGACGTTGCTCATCATAAATCAGCCAAGACTGATCCTGATAACGTTCCTTAAAATGTCGGGTGATGATCGGTAGTACATTAAAATCTGGTTTCACCAGACTCAAAAACAGACCATCCTTACATTTTTTAAAGCGTACAAAAGCTTCCATCCGGTGCTTTTCGCGGCCGACCTGCTTGGCCCATTGCGACATGCCGATTACCGCAGAATGCCCATAGTCCTGATCAACCGGATACTGGTTCTGAAATACATATACAGCAAAATCAAAGAGATTCTGAAAAGCCTGTTCCTGCTCGGACAGGAACGCAAAATAAAATGCTCTTAAACTGGCAGATGAGATTTTTTGCTTGAGTCCCTGCCACACCCGCTGACCATGTTCATCATTGGATGCCACATGAATAAACTCATCAAACAGGCCATTTTGCGCATGCAGATTGGCGGTAACGCTAACCTCATATTCTTTAAAGGCAAACGCCCTGAAAATACAGCTCAGTAAGCCCGTCAAGCTGCCATCAAAACAGTAACGTGCCATCAGAAGCCGAATCCCAGTTGTGGCGATAATTGCTGCTGATATTTAGAATTCCCGGAAAGTAGAATCTGCTGCCGGATTTGATGTGATTGCTGTTCTTTTTTAAATTTTGGGGTATCGGCACAGCGGATAAAATGCTGGGCGCGGTTATAGGCCACGCCCATTCGTTTCAACTGATCAATATGAACCTGGCCAAAACGGCGAGCCTGAACTATTTTTTTCGCGGATCGCACTCCAATCCCCGGCACACGCAGAATCATTTTGTAATCTGCACGATTAATATCGACTGGAAATGCTTCCGGATGTCGCAGCGCCCAACCCAGCTTTGGATCAATATCCAGTTCCAGATTCGGATGCTGGTCATCGACAATTTCATCCGCTTCAAAGCCATAAAAACGCATTAGCCAGTCAGACTGATAGAGTCGATTTTCACGCAACAATGGCGGTGCTGAACCGACTGCCGGTAAGGCTTTCTCTTGCTCATTAATGGGAATATAGCCAGAGAAATAAACACGTTTCAGTTTAAATTCCTTATAATGCCGATCCGCCATCCAAATAATGTCTTTGTCGGTTTCCTGATGTGCGCCGACCACCATCTGTGTGGTCTGTCCTGCTGGAACAAACTTCGGTACCGATTTAATGATTTTCGATTCATCTTTGATCTGGATCAGGCGATCCCGGACAATACCCAGATCTTTCTGCACTTCAGCATGGCTTTTTTCCGGCGCAAATTTTTTTAAGCCAGCTTCGGTCGGCATTTCCAGATTAATGCTCATCCTGTCTACATACAGCCCAGCTTCGGTAATAATTTCCTGTGAAGCTCCAGGAATGGTTTTGAGATGGATATAGCCATTAAAGTTTTCTTCTAGCCGCAATTTCTTCACCACTTGCAGCATGCGTTCCATGGTGTAATCCGCCGATTTAAAAATTCCGGAACTGAGAAACAGACCTTCAATATAATTGCGGCGATAGAAGTTCATGGTCAGATCAACCACTTCCTGCACGGTAAAAGCGGCACGTTTAACATCATTGGAACGGCGTGATACACAATAGGCACAGTCATAAATACAGACATTGGAAAATAGGATTTTTAACAAGGAAACACAGCGCCCATCTTCTGTATAGCTATGACAGATGCCGTTCCCGGTATTGCCAAGTCCCTTGTCTTTATTTTTACGATTGCTGCCACTGGAAGAACAGGACACATCATATTTGGCAGCATCAGCTAAAATCTGCAGCTTTTCACGGATACGATCAGACATGAGTTGGAACGTTTTAAGCAAAATCTTATTATAAATTGATCAGATGCTGTCACTTGGTTCAGAGATCCTTTTAGCGTCAGACAATGTCGCCTTAAATGTAATCCAATTGTAACGATCTTCAATTATTTCAAAACAAAATAACCAATATGAATTGCTTAATTTTCAAGGCGAAGGCAAAGTAAAAGAATCACAAGGAGCAACGTCATGTCTTTATTGGAAAAATTAGGCATCAAACATCCGATTTTATTAGCACCAATGGCCGGGGTTTCTACACCAGAACTCGCTGCCGAAGTTTCCAACCAATGCGCCTTGGGTTCATTGGGATTGGGAGCCAGCAGTGTAGAATCAGCGCGTGAACAGATTCTGCAAACTCAGAAACTGACGGACCAACCATTTCAGGTCAATTTTTTCTGCCATAAAGCTGAACCGCTGGATGAGAAACTGGCGGAAGCCTGGATTGCCCAGTTTAAGGACAAATTTGCTGAATATGGGGTCGAAGCACCGAAAACCCTGAAATGTATTTACCCAAGTTTTAGGGACAATGATGATTATCTGAACCTTGTGCTGGAAACCAAACCTAAAGCGGTGAGCTTTCATTTCGGTATTCCGCTGCCACATCAGGTACAGGCACTGAAAGAAGCTGGAATTCTTACCATGGTTTCAGCCACCAATCTGGCTGAAGCACGTGCCATTGAAGCTGCAGGCATTGATATTGTGATTGCACAAGGCATTGAAGCCGGCGGGCATCGTGGCATTTTCAATACCAAGTTTGATGCCTCTGTGAAAACTTCTAACCTGATCAAGCTGATCAAGCAGTATTGCTCCCTGCCGATCGTGGCTGCGGGTGGCATTATGGATGGCTATCAGGCCCGTCAGATGCTGGACTTTGGTGCTGAAGCCGTGCAACTTGGTACGGCCTTTGTCCAGTGTAAAACCTCAAATGCCAATGACGCCTATCGCAAAGCACTTTTATCTAAACCGCTGACTCAAGTGACCGCCAGCATTTCCGGCCGTCCAGCGCGTGGCATCATTAACCATTGGCACCGTGATATTGATACACCTGATCGCCTGGATGTGCCTGGTTACCCATATACCTATGATCTGGCCAAGCAGTTACATGCTGCTGCAGTGAAACATGGCGATCATGGCTACGGCGCCTTCTGGGCAGGTTCTAATGCAGCACAGACCCGTGAAATGGAAGCCTCTGATCTGATCAATCAGCTCATCCTTGAAATGAAACAGCAGCCTTAAACATCGTATAAAAATAAAAAACCTCTCATAATGAGAGGTTTTTTCTTATGCGCCTAAATTAATGGGTTGCACGATTCCAAGCATCCTTCACTGCCTGTTTTGCCTGTTCCCAGGTCAAACGGGATTCACCTTTGGCCTGCTCCCATTTGGTTCGCAGGTCAGGTTCAGCCTGATCAAAATCTACATTATTGTAGTTCGCGCGGTTCTCATAACCCAATCGATAAGCGCCACGATAGTCGCGATCATAGTCCAGATCACCATGAATACTACGAGTCTCATTATAATATGGAGTCTGGGTGTAGCGTTCGCGCCAATAATTGTCATCGTTATCCCGTAATCGTTCTGATCCTGACAATGCTACGCCTTCTGATGAGTCAGTTGTACGATTCCAAGCATCCTTGACTGCCTGTTTGGCATGTTCCCAAGTCAAGCGGGATTCACCTTTGGTTTGTTCCCATTTGGTTCGCAGATCAGGTTCGGCCTGATCAAAATCTACATTGTTGTAGTTCGCGCGGTTCTCATAACCCAATCGATAAGCGCCACGATAGTCACGATCATAGTCTAGATCACCATAAGCACTACGGGTCTCATTATAATATGGAGTCTGGGTATAGCGTTCACGCCAGTAATTGTCGTCATTATCTTGTAATTTTTCTGAGCCTGACAGCGCCACACCTTCCGGCGTATCAATGGTTGGTTCAGATGCTTCGGCCATTTCATTGCCCGCAAGGCCACCCACTACACCCCCGACCAGACCACCAACGACTGCACCAGCAGGACCACCAACTGATCCAATGGCTGCACCAGCTGCTGCACCACCTAAAGTTCCAGTGCTGGTCGCAACTGGATGATCGCCTGCTTCATTCATATCTGGCACACGGTGACTTTCCGTATTCGGCAGATTCAAATCCTCACGTGCACTGCCAGAAGTTGGCGGGCTGTTTTTTAGTGTCTGGTCATTTTTAAAGGCTTCACGATTTTCCTGATTAAGGTCTGGTTGATTTGTTGGATTGATACCTGAACCTGGCTGATTACTCGTTGTCATTATGTTTCTCCCTTGATCCTGTTGAGACAAGATTGAAGTTTCATCTTGCATACCGCTTTTCATCATAGAGAAAGTTCAGGTTTACACTGTCCAAGTCCTGTCCGCTTTCAGTGAAGGAATACTACGCTATGTACATGTAAACCATTCATGTAACCAGCCTGTCTGCCTTACATGTCAAAACATCAAAAAGGTAAACTTTCTATAACCACGATTCTTTAATTCTTATTGCTATAACGGAAATTTAAGAATGTCCAAAATTATTCCAAATATTCTGTTCTCAATATTTAGAGATTTAGAATGAAAGAAAAATCTTGGAGAGGTTCTTCTTAAACTAAAGTCCTTTAATCGTTTTCTCCTCAAACAACCGTAAATTAGAAAACAGCGCTAAATATTTTTTCTCTTCATAAAAAACCTCCCTAAAAAGAGAGGTTTTAATAAAAGATGAAACTTATTTAGTGGTTCGATCCCAAGCATCCTTGACCGCATGTTTAGCCTGTTCCCAGTTCAGGCGGGATTCACCTTTAAACTGTTCCCATTTGGTTTTTAGATCTGGTTCAACTTGATCAAAAGCCACTTTGCCGTTGTAATGGGCACGATTTTCATAACCCAGTCGATAAGCACCACGGTAGTCACGATCATAGTCCAGATCAGCATAGGCATTACGGCTTTCACTATAATATGGACGTTGCTGATGCTGTTCGCGCCAGTAATTGTCATGCTCACCCAATAAGCCTGATGTTTCATGAGTGTGATCTGGATAATCCGGCGTTGAAATATCTTTGCCAGCAATACCTCCAAGTACTCCACCAATGATGCCACCAACCAATGAGCCGCCTGGGCCACCGACCATACCGAGTGTCGCACCGACTGCGGCACCCCCAACACTGCCGGCACCAGTTGCTAAAGCCTGATCGCCTTTTTCTGCTTCTTTCTCATCTGGATCAAGTGGTCTTGAGTTTTCTGTAGATACAAAATTAGGATCAGTTCCCTCTGTGATTGAAGGATCCATTTTTACTACTTCTTCATGCTTGACTGCGTTGCTTTCCTCAATCGGATCGCTTGGCATGGCTGGGTTAATATTTGAAACTGGTCGATTGATTGTCATTCTGATTCTCCCTAAATTTTTTAAACAAGATTGAAATTTCATCCTGTTATAGATCTTTTCATCATAGGGAAAATTCAGGTTAATACTGTCCGAGTCCTGTCCAGTTTAGGTGAATTTGATAAGCAGCTATGTATAGCTAAGCAAAACTTGTAAGCACCAGGTCAATATTCAATAGATCTCTTGCGAAAGTAAAAAATTGTTTATAC